>NZ_JBHXBO010000126.1:0-12128 GCF_042726775.1 Oerskovia sp. NPDC060287 | reverse complement strand
GCACGGGCCGGGCGACCTCTCGTCGCCCGGCCCGTCGTCGGCGTCTCGTCATCGGACTCGCCACCTTGCTCGTCGCGCTGGTCGCGGTGTGCGCGCTGAGCCTCGCGGTCGGGGCCAACGCCCTGCCCCTGAGCGTCGTCGTGGACGCCCTCACGAGCTACGACCCGACCAACCCCGACCACCTCGTGGTGGTCGAGAAGCGCGTGCCCCGCACGCTCGTGGGCCTGGTCGCGGGGGCTGCGCTTGGCGCCGCAGGCACCCTGATGCAGGGCCTGACGCGCAACCCGCTCGCCGACCCGGGCCTGCTCGGCATCAGCGCGGGAGCCTCGCTCTTCGTGGTCGGCGCGATCTCGTTCTTCGGCGTCTCGCAGGTCGGCGGCTACGTGTGGTTCGCGTTCGCCGGCGCGGCGGTCGCGGCGGCCGTGGTCTACGGCGTCGCGAGCGTCGGTCGCGAGGGTGCGACGCCCGTCAAGCTCGCGCTCGCCGGAGCGGCCGTGACGGCGGCGCTGACGTCGGTCGTCACCGCGGTCCTCCTGGTCGACCGCGCGGCGCTCGACCTCATGCGCTTCTGGCAGGTCGGCTCGCTCGCGGCCCGCGGCTCGACGGTCGTGTGGCAGGTGCTGCCGTTCGTCGTCGTGGGCCTCGTGCTGGCCCTCGGGCTCGGGCGATCGCTCAACGGCCTGGCCCTGGGCGACGACGTCGCCCGCGGGCTCGGCCAGGACGTGACCCGCACGCGCGTCGTCGCGGGCATCGCGATCGTCCTGCTGTGCGGGGCCGCGACCGCGGCCGTCGGCCCCGTGGCGTTCGTGGGGCTCGTCGTCCCGCACGTGGCGCGCTACGTCGTCGGGCTGGACTACCGGTGGGTGCTGCCCTACGCGGCCGTCGCGGCGCCCGTGCTGCTCATCGGGTGCGACGTGATCGGCCGCGTCGTGGCCCGGCCGGGCGAGCTCCAGGTCGGTGTGGTCACGGCCGTCGTGGGGGCTCCCCTGTTCATCGCGCTGGTCCGGCGCGGGAAGACGGTGTCGCTGTGAGCGCCCCGGTCACCGTCCCGCACGGCGTGCCCGACGGCGCCGATCGCCCGGGCGTCGACGTCGCCCGGGCCTCGCGTCACCGCGGGCGGGTGCGCGAGACGCGCCTGGTCACGGGCCTGTCGGTCGCGCTCGTGGTGCTCGCGGCGGTCGGGCTGACGCTGGGTGACGCGGCCGTCCCGCTGTCCGGCATCCTCGACACGGTCCTGGGCCGTGCCGACGTCCTCACGCAGTTCGTGGTCGTCGAGCTGCGTCTGCCCCGCCTCCTGACGGCGCTGGTCGTGGGGGCCGCGCTCGGGCTGTCGGGCGCGCTGTTCCAGTCGATCGTGCGCAACCCGCTCGCGAGCCCCGACATCATCGGGATCACGCAGAGCGCGAGCGCTGCGGGCGTCGTGGGCGTCGTGGTCCTGGGGATCAGCGGGCTCGCGCTCACGGGTCTGGTGCTCGCCGGGTCGCTCGTCGCGGCCGTCGCGATCTACCTGCTCGCGTGGCGCGGCGGCGTGGCCGGGTACCGGCTCGTCCTGATCGGGATCGGCGTCGCGGCCCTGTGCATGAGCGTGGTCTCGTGGGTCCTCACGACGAGCGACGTGCGCGACGCGCAGGCCGCGCTCGTGTGGATCACGGGCTCGCTCGCCCGCTCCGACTGGTCGACGCTCAACCCGCTGCTCGTCTGCTTCGCGGTGCTCGTGCCGCTCACGGCCTTCCTGGCCCCGCGGCTGCGCTCGCTCGAGCTGGGCGACGATGCCGCGGCCGCGCTCGGCATCCGCGTGGAGCGCTCCCGGCTCCTGCTGATCCTCGTGGCCGTGGGGCTCGCGGGCTCGGCCGTCGCGGTCGTGGGCCCCGTCGCGTTCGTCGCGCTCGTCGCGGCCCCCATCGCCAGACGCACCCTGGGCGACGGCCGGCTCGCGCTCGTGCCCGCGGCGCTCGTGGGCGCGCTGCTCGTGCTCGGCTCCGACCTCGTCGCACAGTTCGCGATCCCCGACGTGACGCTGCCCGTGGGCGTCGTCACGGGGATCGTCGGCGCCCCCTACCTGCTGTGGCTGCTCGTGCGCACCAACCGTTCCGGACGCGGAGGCTGAGAATGACCGACCACCCCGAGACCCCCGGGGGCGCGCCCGAGGCGAGCGACGCCGTCGGGCACCGTGCCGACGCGCGCACCGCCGGGACGCACACGCTCGCAGCCGACCACGTGTCGCTCGCGTACGACGAGCGACGCGTCGTCGAGGACCTGAGCCTGACGATCGCGGCCGGGAAGATCACGTCGATCGTCGGCTCCAACGGGTGCGGCAAGTCGACGCTGCTGCGCGGCCTCGCGCGCCTGCTCAAGCCCGTGGGCGGGGCCGTCCTGCTCGACGGCGAGGACATCCGCACGCTGCCCACCAAGCAGGTCGCGACCACGCTGGGCCTGCTGCCGCAGAGCCCCGTGGCCCCCGACGGCATCACGGTCGCCGACCTCGTGGGCCGCGGCCGCTACCCCCACCAGGGCTGGTTCCGGCGCTGGACCGCGGGCGACGACGAGGCCGTGGCCGACGCGCTCGCCTCGACCGGCACGCTCGACCTGGCCGAGCGGTCCGTCGACGAGCTCTCGGGCGGGCAGCGGCAGCGCGTGTGGATCGCGATGGCGCTCGCGCAGCGCACCGACCTGCTGCTGCTCGACGAGCCGACGACGTTCCTCGACATCGCGCACCAGATCGACGTGCTGGACCTGCTCGTGGACCTCAACGAGTCGCGCGGCACCACGGTCGTCATGGTGCTGCACGACCTCGACATGGCGTGCCGCTACTCCGACCGCCTGGTCGCGATGCGCGACGGCCGGGTCCACGCCGAGGGCGCGCCGGGCGACGTCGTCGACGCCCGGATGGTGCGCGAGGTGTTCGGCCTGGACTCGCTCGTCGTGCCCGACCCGATCACGGGGACGCCGACCCTCGTGCCGATGGGGCGCCACCACCGGGGCTGAGCCTGCGTCCCGTCGACGGCCCTGCCGAGAACGTCGACGGCCCTGCCGAGAACGGGGTTGCGGTCGATCTGAGCCTCAGGACGACCACAACCCCGTTCTCGAGCGCACGGAACCCCGTGCTCGGCGGACGGGGGTCACTCCGGGAGAGCGCACACCCCGTCGACGCACACCGCGGCGTCGTCGTTGCCGATCATCGTGAACGGCGCGGCGGCCTCGGCGGCCGAGACCGTCATGAGGGTCGTGCGACGCGGGTTCGCGATCGAGTGGAAAGGGCTGTCCTGAGTGGTGTCAGTCATGGGATCTCCTGAAGTCACGTGCTGCGATGCTCGTGGCGGGTGGGCGGGCATCGTCTCGAGGGGAGGACGGATGCACTGCCACCGAGGACCAGCGACGCTGCGGGTTTCCCGACAGTCTGGCTGATACTCGGTCGCATTTGCTACCGCTCCTCCTGTGATCTCGGTCGCATTCCACGTGGTAGGTGGGTGCGTCCCGAGGAGGACGGAGCGGACGGTCAGGCCACGGACTCCGCGGCGTCCGCGACGACCTGGTCGAGGACCTGCGTGAAGACGGCCGGGTCCTGCGCGCCCGAGACCCCGTACTTTCCGTTGAACACGTAGAACGGGACGCCGCTGATGCCGTAGGCGCGAGCCTGCGCGATGTCCTGCTCGACGGCGTCCTCGAAGTCACCGTTCTCGAGGGCCGTGCGGACCTCGTCGGCGTCCAGGCCGACCTCTGCGGCGAGCTCCGCCAGGTCGTCGACACGGCCGACGTGGCGACCCTGCTCGAAGTACGCCTTGAGGAGGCGCTCCTTCATCTCGACCTGCTTGCCGCGGGACTTCGCGAAGTGCAGCAGCTCGTGCGCCTTGAGGGTCTTGGTGTGCTGGAGGGCGTCGAAGTCGTACGCGAGCCCCTCCGCCGCCGCGACGGTCGTCATCTGTCCGAGCATCTGCTCGACCTGGCCAGCGGGCATGCCCTTGTGCTTGGCCAGGAAGTCGACCTCGGTGCCCTCGAAGTCGACCGGGGTGTCCGGTGCGAGCTCGAACGAGTGATACTCGATCTCCACCTCGGGGGCGTCGTCGCGGCCCGAGAACCCGGCCAGCGCCGTCTCGAAGCGGCGCTTGCCGACGTAGCACCAGGGGCACGCCACGTCGGACCAGATGTCGACCTTCACCTTTTCGCTCATGACGGGTTTCAACGACCGGGACGTCCTGGGGATTCCCCGGGACGGTGTGATCCTGCCGACGGACGCCTCTGCGCGGGCCGAGCCGGTGGGCCGTCGGCGTGCCGGCCGGGCAGCCAGGCGGCAAGCCGACCGGCTCAGCCCGCGTGCCGCGCCCGGTAGAGGTCCTGCAGCACCATGATCTCGGCGCCGTGGTGGATGAGCTCGCGGTTCATGTGGAGCACGAGGTGGCCGAACGGCGCCTGCGCGTCGATCTCGGTCGCCTGGCCGAGCCCGACCGTGAAGACCTGGTCCTCGGGGAGCGAGTCGACGCCGTCGCGCCACAGGTCCACCCAGCGCGTCAGACCCGTGATCGCGGGATCCACCTCACCCGAGAACGCGACGGCGTCCCGCCGGGCGATCCTGTCGCCGAACGTCCACTCCCACCGCTCGAAGAACGCCTCGGTGAGGTGCGCGACGAGCCAGGCGATGGTCCGCGGCTGGGGCGAGTCGGAGCCCTCGGGCCACTCCATGACCCACTCACCGACCCCGAGCGTGCGGGGCGTGCGCTCGTCGCCGCGCCGCACGACGCGCAGCGCGTCGGGCCCGGGCTCCCACTCGAACTCCTCCTGCTCGAGGGTCACGAGCCGTCCCAGGACCTCGAGCCACGAGAAGCCGAGCTGGCCGCGCACCATGGCGAGCGGGGTCGGGACGGTCAGCACGGACCAGTCGAAGGCGGGGCTGCCGTAGGTCGCGTCGTCGCTCATGCGTGGCTCCTGGGTGCGGGGTCGGGGTTCGCTCGTGCCCGACGGCGCCGCGCGCCCGGGCGTCCTGCTCTCCTCCGCGATCATCCCCCGGGGCCCGGGTGGTCCGCCTGCGGGAGCGGCGGTCGGCCGGCGGCGCGCGCCCGCCGCCGGCCACCAGGCCACTCGGCCTACGTGAGGGACAGGAAGAGCTTCTCGAGCTTCTGGACGTCGGCCGGGCCGTTCTCGTCGTCCGTGAGGCACTGCTTCATGCCCGACGCGATGATCGCGAACCCTGCGCGGTCGAGCGCCTTGGACACCGCGGAGAGCTGCATCACGAGGTCGGCGCAGTCGCCGCCCTCGTCGACCATCCGCACGACCGCGGCGAGCTGCCCCTGGGCGCGCTTGAGCCGGTTCGAGACCTTCTTCATCTCGTCCTTGTCGAGCTCCATGACTCTTCCTCTCATCGCACGCACGCGTCGCGCGTGCTGCTCGTGCGCTGCACCAGCCCGAACAGGACAACAGCCAGCGCGGGCAGCGCCATCCCGACCTGGTGCGGCGCCTGGCCCACCAGGAACGCCGCCGCGAGGACGGTGCCTCCCGAGACGGCCGCGCACGGCGAGCACCCGAGGGTATCCCGCCATGACTCGCCCCGGGCCGGGACGTAGCTCGCGAGCGTGAGGCCACCGACGACGGCGACCACCGCGAGCAGGGCGACCCACCCGGGCGTGGCCGCGGGCGTCCACCCGCCGCCCGCCTGCACGAGCAGCCAGAGCAGACCGGGCGCGAGGGCGGCGCCGACCACGAGCCGGCGCCTCCCCCACACCTGCCGCCGGACCTGCACCGCGACCGGCCCTGCGGTCGCGTCGGCGCTCACGCCGGGCAGGTGCCGTCCGGGTGCCGTCGCCGCATCGACGAGGGGCTCGGTCACGACCTGTTCGACCCGAACAGCCTCGCGAGGAACGAGCCCCGGGGCGTGCCCTGGGACGGCTCGGCCGCGTGCCCCTCGCACCGGTCCTTGCGCGGGACGCCCCGCATGACGTCGTCGACGTGCTGGCCGCAGCCGGCCCACGTCGTCTTGCCGCACTTCTTGCAGGTCACAGCTCTGCACATGGTGATCCTCCTGATCGGGTTGATGATCAATATACCCCCCGGGGTATAGTCGTCCCGAACCCCAGGAGGAAAGCATGAAGATCGTCATCGTCGGAGGTGTCGCGGCAGGCATGTCCGCGGCCACCCGTCTGCGCCGTCTCTCGGAGGACGCCCAGATCGTCGTCCTCGAGGCCGGCGAGCACGTCTCGTTCGCCAACTGCGGTCTGCCGTACTACGCGGGCGGAGTCATCGAGGAGCGCGACGCGCTCCTCCTCCAGACCCCCGAGTCGCTCGCGGCCCGCTTCCGGATCGACGTCCGCGTCCGCCACCGCGTGACCGGGGTCGACGCCGCCGCCCGCACCGTCTCGGTCCGCGACCTGACCACGGGCCTGGACCACGTCGAGACCTACGACCGCCTCGTCCTGAGCCCCGGCGCGCGCCCGATCGTCCCGCCCGCGCCCGGCATGGAGCGCGCTCTCGTGCTGCGCGACGTGTCCGACGTCGACCGGATCGTCGCCGCGATCGAGGGCCGCGCGAGCGACGGCGCCCTCGGAGCCGGCGACGAGCTGTCCGGCGCAGCCGAACCGTCCGGCCACTCCGCGCCCCCGACCGAGCCCCACCGCGCCCCGGCTCGCTCGGCCGTCGTGATCGGCGGCGGGTTCGTCGGGGTCGAGGTCGCCGAGAACCTCGTCCACCGCGGCCTGGCCGTGACGCTCGTCGAGCTCTCCGACCAGGTCCTGGCCCCGCTCGACCCCGAGATGGCGATCCGCGTCCGGCAGGAGCTCGAGGCTCACGGCGTCGACGTCCGCACGTCCACACAGGTCAGCGCGCTCGGCCCCGACACGGCCGAGCTCGCGTCCGCGGACGGCGCGCCTCGTGGCGAGGTTCCTGCCGACCTCGTGGTCGCCGCGATCGGTGTCCGTCCCGACGTCGAGCTCGCGGTCCTCGCGGGCGCGCGGGTCGGTCCCCGCGGAGGCATCCTGGTCGACGAGGACCTGCGCACCTCGGTCCCCGACGTGTTCGCGGTGGGTGACGCAGCGACCAAGCGCGACGCGCTCGCCGAGACCGACGAGCCCACGCTCGTCCCGCTCGCGAACCTCGCCAACCGGCACGGCCGCCACGTCGCCGACGTGATCCTCGGTCGCCGCACCGGCATGCGCGCCTCGGTGGGCACGGCCGTCGTCGGGGTGTTCGGCCTCACGGCAGCGGCCGTGGGACGCAACGAGAAGCGCCTGCGCGCCGAGGGCCGCCCCTACCGCGCGATCCACACGCACCCCGCCCAGCACGCCGGCTACTACCCGGGGGCGAGCCAGATGGCCCTCAAGCTGCTGGTCGACCCCGAGACCGACCTGATCCTGGGCGCCCAGGGCGTCGGGCGCGACGGCGTCGACAAGCGCATCGACGTCCTCGCCACGGCCATCGCGGGCGGCCTCACCGCCTCCGACCTGGCCGACCTCGAGCTCGCGTACGCCCCGGCGTACGGCTCGGCCAAGGACCCCGTCAACATGCTCGGCTACGTCGCCGACAACCTGCGCGCGGGCGAGACCCGCAGCATCCAGTGGCACGAGCTCGACGACCTCGTCGCCCAGGGGGCGACCCTGGTCGACGTCCGCACACCGGGCGAGCACGCGCGCGGGACCGTCGAGGCCGCGGGCCGCGCAGGCGACGACGAGCCCGGTGACGACCGTGCCGGTACGGGCACGCTGCCTGCCGTCAACGTGCCGCTCGACGAGCTGCGCGCACGGGCCGCGGCCGAGATCCCGACCGGGGCACCCGTCGTCGTGCACTGCCAGGTGGGGCAGCGCGGGCACACCGCCGCGCGCCTCCTGAGCCAGCTCGGCTACGACGTGCGCAACCTCGACGGCGGGTACCTCACGTGGCGCGACGGCACGCTCGCACGCCGGGTGAGCGACGCAGCCGAGGCCGAGGAGCTCGCGGGCGCCCGGGCCTGACCCGGCCGGCGGCGGTGCCGGGGCTGCCTACGATGGTCGGGTCCCCGCACCCGCTGCCGGCCGCGCCGCACGGCGCGGCACTCGCGGCCCGTGCGCCAGCAACCCCGGCAGGAGCACCATGCCCGTCCGTCCCCGCACCGTCCTGCTCGTCTCGGTGGGCGTCGCCGTCGTCCTGCTCGCCTCGCTCGTGGTCTTCCTGTCGATCGTGGGCCTCGACGGCGTCGCCTGAGCCGGGCGCCGTCGCGGCTCTCGCCCGACGGCGGCGGTCGGTCGGACCGGTCAGACCACCTCGTGCGCCCCGGACCAGGACGCCACGGTGCGCTGGTCGGACGTCTGGAGCGTGAAGGACGTCAGCGGCAGGTTCCCGCTGCGCTTGCGTGACCGGACGACGTCGAGCGCCGCCTCGTCGCTCTCGGCCTCGAACGGTTCGCCTCGCAGCGCAGCGGTGACCGTCAGGATCGAGTAGGTAGTCATGACGGTCGAGCCTAGAGGTACCGACCGGTATCCGACGACCCCCGACTCCGTCACACCCCCGCCCACCCCGCACCGTGCCCGGGGCGCGGCGACCGCCTTGCGGGTGCTGCGCCGTCGGGCCTGAGAGATGCTCTGAGGACCACGTCCCGACCGCCCGGAGGCCCTCATGCCCGACCCCCAGCTCGTGCTCCTGCGGCACGGCGAGACAGAGTGGAGCCTGACGGGGCAGCACACCGGGACGAGCGACATCCCCCTGACCCCGCACGGCGAGGAGCAGGCCCGCGGCGCCGGGGCGTTCCTCGCGGGGCGCACGTTCGCGCTCGCCCTGCGCAGCCCCCTGCTGCGCGCCCGGCGGACGGCCGAGCTCGCCGGGTTCCCCGACGCGGTCGCCGACCCGAACCTCGCCGAGTGGGACTACGGCCCCGTCGAGGGACGCACGGCCGACGACGTGAGCCGCGAGCTCGGGCGCGACTGGCTCATCTTCCGGGACGGGGTGCACGTCGTCCCGGGCGGGCAGGGAACGGTGGGCGCACGGCCCGGCGAGACGCTCGACGACGTCGCCGAGCGTGCGCGGGCCGTCGTCCGGCGCGCCGAACCGGTGCTGCGCGACGGCGGCGACGTGCTGCTCGTCGCGCACGGGCACCTGCTGCGCGTGCTCGCGGCCGTGTGGATCGAGCTGGGCCCCGCGACCGCGGCGCGGTTCGAGCTCGGGACGGCGAGCGTGAGCCTGCTGGGCCACGGGCACGGCCTGCACACCATGGAGGGCTGGAACCTGCCGACGGCGTGAAGTGGCACGATGCTCCCCATGAGCGTCAACAAGAACCTCGCCGAGGGCGAGACCGTCGTCATGGAGCTGCGGACCCACCCCAAGGCCCTGTTCCTGCCGATCCTCGTCCTGATCCTGATCGTGGCCGCCGCGACGGCCATCCTCTGGTTCTCGCCCGAGCACCCCGTGGTCCTCTGGGGCACGCTCGGCGTCGCCGCGGTCGCGGCGGTGGTCTGGGTCGTGGTGCCGCACCTGCGGTGGCTGACCACGAACTACACCGTGACGACCAAGCGCCTCTCGACCCGCTCGGGCATCATCACGCGCACGGGCCGCGACATCCCGCTCTACCGCATCAACGACGTCACGTACGAGAAGGACCTGGTCGACCGCATGTTCGGCTGCGGGACGCTCATCATCTCGGACGCGACCGCCAAGCCGGGCATGACGCTGCCCGACGTCCCGCGCGTCGAGGAGGTCCAGGTCCGGCTCCACGAGCTGCTGTTCGCAGCCGACGACGGCTCGGACGACGGCGAGTGGCCCCCGAGCGAGCCGACGCGCCCGACGCGCTGAGCCACCCGGGCTCCCGACGGGTCAGCGGACGGCACGCTCGGTCCGCTCCCGCATCTCGGCCGACAGCCGGATCTCGCCCTCTGCCTCGGACGCCAGGAGCCGCCGCGCGACCTCGACCGTCGTCCCGGCGACGCGCGACCCGAACCAGTCGGCGATCGTCACGCCGTGCGAGGGCCGGAACACGACCTCGACCGCGTCACCGGCCCGCACCTCCCCCGTCGTCACGACGCGCAGGTACGCGCCCGTCCGGTTGGCGTCCGTGAACCGCTTGACCCAGCGGTCCTCGCCCAGGCGCCGCGCGAACGTCGAGCACGGGGTCCGCGGCTGCGTGACCTCGAGCACCGCGGTCCCGACCTGCCAGCGCTCGCCGATCAGCGCCCCGCTCGCCGCGACGCCGCGCGTGCGGAAGTTCTCGCCGAACAGCCCGGGAGCGACCTCGTAGCCGAGCTCGGCCGACCAGTGGTCCGCGTCCTCCTGCGAGTACGCGTACACGGCCTGCTCCTCGCCGCCGTGGTGCGCACGGTCGGCCTGGACGTCGGCGTACAGCCCCAGGGGACGGACCTTGACGGGCCCCTCGACGGGTCGCTTGTCGATCGCGGTCACACCGACCGCGCCCGCGTCGGGCAGCAGCACGTGCACGCGGCACACGGCGAGGAGCTCGCCGGTCGCGCCGAGCGGCGCGCCGGGACGGGTGGGGTCCGGGGTGGCGGTGGTCATCGGAGGATTCTCCCAGGTCTGCCCGCCGCGTGGACAGCTCGCGCCACCGTCGGGCCCCACCGCGCGTGATGCCCACCCGGCCGACAGACTGGAGCGATGGCCAAAGGTGTTCTGCGACTCAAGTCCGTCGAGGAGTCCCTCGCGTCGCTCGACGACCCGGAACGCTCGCTCAAGCGGGACCTCAACGCCTGGGACCTCGCGGTCATGGGCGTCGCGGTCGCGGTCGGGGCGGGCATCTTCTCGGTGGGCGCCACGGCGGCGGCGAACTTCGCCGGGCCCTCCGTCATCATCTCGTTCGTCATCGCCTCGATCGTGTGCGCGCTGGCCGTCATGTGCTACGCCGAGTTCGCCTCGGCGCTGCCCATCGCGGGCTCGGCCTACACGTTCTCCTACGCGACCATGGGCGAGCTCGTCGCGTGGATCATCGGCTGGGACCTCATCCTGGAGATGCTGCTCGCGGCGGCCGTGATCGCGAAGTTCTGGGGCATCTACCTCTCCGACGCGTTCTCGCTGTTCGGCGTGGACCTGCCGCTGAGCATCCCGATCGGCCCGGTCGACCTCGAGTGGGGGCCCGTGTTCATCGTCGGCGTCTTCACGACGCTCCTCGCGATCGGCACCAAGCTCAGCAGCCGCATCAACAGCGTGTTCACGGTCATCAAGGTCGCGATCACGCTGTTCGTGATCGTCGTCGGCTTCTTCTACGTCAAGGCCGAGAACTACACGCCGTTCATCCCGCCGTCGCAGCCCGCACCCGAGAAGACGGCGCTCGAGCAGCCCCTGTTCGGGTTCCTCACGGGCCTCGAGCCCACGACCTACGGCGTCATGGGCCTGCTCGCGGGCGCGGCCCTCGTCTTCTTCGCGTTCATCGGGTTCGACGTCGTCGCGACCACGGCCGAGGAGGCCAAGAACCCGCAGAAGACCATCCCCAAGGGCATCCTCAGCGGACTCGCGGTCGTCACGGTGCTGTACATCCTGGTGACGCTCGTGGTCACGGGCATGGTCCCGTACACGGACCTCGCGGCCTCGGACGACCCCTCGCTGACCACGGCCTTCATCCTGGTGGGCGCGGACTGGGCGGGGCGCGTCATCTCGGTGGGCATCCTCATCGGCCTGACGACGGTGATCATGGTCCTGCTGCTGGGACTCACGCGCGTCATGTTCTCGATGAGCCGCGACGGCCTGCTGCCGCGCGGCGTCTCCAAGACCTCCCACCGCTTCCACACCCCGGTCCGGCTCCAGGTCGGGGCGGGCATCGTGGTCGCGCTCATCGCGGGGCTCGCGCAGGTCGAGCTGCTCGAGGAGATGATCAACATCGGGACGTTGTCGGCGTTCGTGCTCGTGAGCTTCGGCATCCCGATCCTGCGCCGCTCGCGCCCCGACATCGCGCGCGGCTTCCGCGTCCCGTGGTCGCCCGTGCTGCCCATCTTCTCGGGCGTCGCGTGCCTGTGGCTCATGACGAACCTGACGACGCTCACGTGGCTGCGGTTCCTCGTGTGGGTCGTGATCGGGCTCGTGATCTACGCGTCGTTCGGGTACCGGAACTCGCTCCTGTCCAAGCGCAACGTCGCGGCGCGCGAGGCCGAGGAGGCCGCCGCTGCGGGTGGGCCGGGAGGACCGGGGGCGCTGGACGACCCTGCTCCGCCTGCCTGACCGTCCCGTGCACGACGGCG
>NZ_JBHXBO010000125.1:0-12245 GCF_042726775.1 Oerskovia sp. NPDC060287 | reverse complement strand
GCAGCAGGCCGCGCCGAGCGCCAGCAGGAGCCCGACCACGTCGAAGCGGAGCCCGGCCCACACCTCGACCACACAGGCGAGCCCGCCGACGGCGAGCACCACCCCGAAGGCGGCCAGGTCCCGGCGCACCACGCAACACCCCGGGGACCTTGCGCAGCACCGTCCTCGGAACGTCCTGGGGCAGACCTCGGGAGCTCGGAACGACGAAGAACAGGTGGCGCTGCACATGGGCGACAACATCGAGACCACGAACCCGGTACGACGAGTTCTGCTGAAGCTCTCCGGTGAGACCTTCGGAGGCGGACAGATCGGCCTGGCGCCGGACGTCGTCCAGCGCGTCGCGGGCGAGATCGCCGAGGCCGTGCGCCAGGGCGTGCAGGTCGCGATCGTCGTGGGCGGCGGCAACTTCTTCCGTGGGGCCGAGCTCTCGCAGCGCGGCCTGGACCGCGCGCGTGCCGACTACATGGGCATGCTGGGCACGGTCATGAACTGCCTCGCGCTCCAGGACTTCCTCGAGCAGGCCGGCGTGGACACGCGCGTGCAGACCGCCATCACGATGGGTCAGGTCGCCGAGCCGTACATCCCGCTGCGCGCCATCCGCCACATGGAGAAGGGGCGCGTCGTCATCTTCGGGGCGGGCGCGGGCATGCCCTACTTCTCGACCGACACGGTCTCGGTCCAGCGCGCCCTCGAGACGCACTGCCAGGAGGTCCTCATGGGCAAGAACGGTGTCGACGGCGTCTACAGCGCGGACCCGCGGACCAACCCGGACGCGGTCAAGCTCGACCACCTCACCTACACGGACGCGCTCGTGGGTGACCTCGCCGTCATGGACGCCACGGCCCTGAGCCTGTGCCGCGACAACGACGTGACCATGCGCGTCTTCGGCATGGGAGACCCGGGCAACGTGACCCGCGCGCTCCTGGGGGACAATATCGGGACACTGGTCACCACGAGCTGACTGGACGACCGACGCACGACCCGGGGCGCGCTGCGTCCCGGTGCGCCCCCACGGCGCACAGGACGGCAAGCCCTGCAACGCACGACGAAGGAGCACTGGTGATCGACGAGACCCTCCTCGAGGCCGAAGAGAAGATGGACAAGGCGATCGAGGTCGCCAAGGAGGACTTCGCCAACATCCGCACGGGACGTGCGAGTGGCGCGATGTTCAACAAGATCACGGTCGAGTACTACGGGGCCCCCACGCCCCTCCAGCAGCTCGCCTCGTTCAACACGCCCGAGGCGCGGACGATCGTCATCTCGCCCTTCGACAAGACCGCTCTGTCGGCGATCGAGAAGGCTATCCGTGACTCGGACCTGGGCGTCAACCCGTCGAACGACGGGAACATCATCCGTGTCGTGCTCCCCGTCCTCACGGAGGAGCGTCGCCGCGACTACGTGAAGCTGGCGAAGGGCAAGGCCGAGGACGCCCGCGTCTCGGTACGCAACATCCGTCGCCGTGCCAAGGAGCAGCTCGACCGCATCGTGAAGGACGGCGACGCGGGCGAGGACGAGGGAACGCGTGCGGAGAAGGAGCTCGAAGCTCTCACCAAGAGCCACGTCGACACGATCGACGCGCTGCTCGCCGGCAAGGAGAGCGAGCTCCTCGAGGTCTGATGCAGAACGCCGAACGCACCGATGACACGTGATGCTGTCGCGTCCGAGCCCCGGCGTACGCCGAAGGCCGGGCGCGACCTGCCGAAGGCGATCGCCGTCGGCGTCGGGCTCCTCCTCGTCGTGGGGGCCTCGCTGGGGTTCCGTCCCGAGCCGTTCGTCCTGCTGGCGATCGCAGCGGTGGGTGCCGCCCTCTGGGAGCTGAAGCAGGCCTTCCTGCGTCGCGACATCCACCTGCCGCTCCTGCCGCTCCTGGTCGGCGCGGCGGGGATCCTGATCTCGTCGTACTACGCCGGCCCTGAGGCCCTCATGGTCTCGTTCGTGCTGACCGTGGCGGGCGTCGTGGTCTGGCGGGTGATCGACGGCTCGGGCACGGCGGCTGTGCGGGACGCCGCGGCCGGCACCTTCGCGACCGCGTACCTGCCGTTCATGGCGGGGTTCGTGATGATGATGCTGGCGAACCCGGAGAACGGACGGATCCAGGTCCTGCTGTTCATCCTGCTGGCGGTCGCCAACGACGTCGGCGGGTACGTGGCAGGCGTGCTGTTCGGCAGGCACCCGCTGGCACGCTCGATCAGTCCCAAGAAGAGCTGGGAGGGGTTGGCGGGCTCGTTCGTGCTCGCGACCGCGGTCGGCGTCGTGGGAGCGGTCTACGGCCTCGGTGCGAGCCCCGTGATCGGTGTCGCGCTGGGTGTCATGGTGCCGCTCACGGCCACCGTGGGGGACCTGGCCGAGTCGATGATCAAGCGCGACCTAGAATTGAAGGACATGGGGTCCCTC
This sequence comes from Oerskovia sp. NPDC060287, assembly GCF_042726775.1. Taxonomy (NCBI): domain Bacteria; kingdom Bacillati; phylum Actinomycetota; class Actinomycetes; order Micrococcales; family Cellulomonadaceae; genus Oerskovia; species Oerskovia sp. NPDC060287. The sequence goes on along the minus strand of NZ_JBHXBO010000125.1, from coordinate 9,851 downwards.
CTGCCGGGGCACGGAGGTGTCCTCGACCGCCTGGACTCCATGCTCCTGACTGCCCCGTTCGTGTTCCTGCTGCTGTCCGTCTCGCTCTGAGACGGTCCCCGCGAGGGGAGGCAGGGCCCGATCGCCCGCGTGCGTGCCGGTCCGCGTGAGAACGCCCCGGCACGCTCGCACGCTCGCCCCGGTCCGCACCGGAGCGTGGTTGCTCTGACCTGTTCCACCCGTTCCAACCTCTGGATCCACCATGTCTGTTCGCCCGTCCGTCGAATCGAAGCCGCTGCCGCTCGTCATGTCGGCACCCCGCCGCGGGAAGCCCCCGCGTCACTTCGCCGACCTCTCTGCCGAGGAACGGACGGCGGCCGTCGTGGAGCTGGGCGAGAAGCCCTTCCGCGCGAAGCAGCTCGCGACGCACTACTACGCGCACTACACGAGTGCTGCGGAGGACATGACGGACCTGCCCAAGGCCTCGCGCGACCTGCTGGTCGAGAACCTGTTCCCGCAGCTGCTCACCCCGGCGCGCGTGATGCAGGCGGACGGCGGGACGACCGTCAAGACGCTCTGGAAGCTCTTCGACGCGGCGAAGGTCGAGTCGGTCCTCATGCGGTACCCGAACCGGTCGACGCTGTGCGTCTCGAGCCAGGCCGGCTGCGGCATGGCGTGCCCGTTCTGCGCGACGGGCCAGCTCGGCCTGACGCGCAACCTGTCGACCGCGGAGATCGTCGAGCAGGTGCGCTCGGCCGCGAAGTCGCTCGCCGACGGTGACATCCCCGGCGGCCCGGCCCGGCTGAACAACCTCGTCTTCATGGGCATGGGCGAGCCCATGGCCAACTACAAGGCCGTCATGGGCACCATCCGTCAGCTCATCGCCCCGGCCCCCGAGGGCCTGGGCATGTCGGCGCGCAACATCACCGTCTCGACCGTGGGCCTGGTCCCGGCGATGAACAAGCTGTCGGCCGAGGGCATCCCGGTCACGCTCGCGCTCTCGCTCCACGCCCCGGACGACGACCTGCGCAGCGAGCTCGTCCCGATCAACACCCGGTGGTCGGTCGACGAGACGCTGGACGCTGCCCGCAACTACTTCGAGGTCACGGGCCGGCGTGTCAGCATCGAGTACGCGCTCATCAAGGACATGAACGACCACGCCTGGCGCGCGGACCTGCTGGGCGAGAAGCTCACGGCCCGCGGTTCGGGCTGGGTGCACGTCAACCCCATCCCGCTCAACCCGACGCCGGGGTCGATCTGGACCGCGAGCGAGCGCGACGTGGAGGACGAGTTCGTCGCTCGCTTGCGCGGGCACGGGATTCCGACCACTATTCGTGACACACGCGGCAGTGACATCGATGGTGCGTGCGGACAGCTGGCAGCCGAGGAGGAAGAGTGAGTGCGTTGTTCAGCACCGTCTCGAAGGTGCGCAACGGGTACGACCCCGAAGAGGTGGACGAGTTCTTCGACCACGCACGTCAGGTCTACGAGGGCAAGAAGCCCGAGCGCCTGACGAGCACGGACATCCAGGTCTCGATGTTCGACCTGGTCCGTGGCGGGTACGACACCCACGAGGTCGACGCGGCCCTCGACCGCCTGGAGGGCGCGTTCATCGCCCGCCAGCGCGCCGAGTACGTCGCGGTCAACGGGCAGCAGGCCTGGATGAACGCGCTGGCCGAGCGGGCGCGCAGCCTGTACGGCCGCCTGGGACGTCCGGACGGCGAGCGTTTCGCTCCGGCGGGCCGTGGCGAGTCGGGCTACGACATGGACGACGTCGACGACCTGTGCGACCGCCTGGTGGCGTACTTCGACCGCCAGGAGCCCATCACGGCCGCCGAGATCCGCAGCGCGACGTTCGCTCGTCGTCGCGGCAAGGACGGCTATGCCGAGGGACCCGTGGACGCGTTCTTCGCCCGGGCCATCGAGGTGCTGCTCGGCGTCGAGTGACGCCCGCGTGAGGCCCGCCCGACGCCGTCGCGCGCCTCGGGCCGTCCCCGCACCTGGGAGGATGTCCCCATGAGTCTGCGCAGCGTGACCCTCCTCGGGTCGACCGGATCCATCGGCACCCAGGCGATCGACGTGATCTCCCGTCACCCCGACCGCTTCCGCGTGGACGCGATCTCGGCCGGAGGTGCGAACGCCGAGCTGCTCGCGCAGCAGGCGATGGCACTCGGCGTGCAGCGCGTGGGTGTCGCCGACCCTGCGCGAGCCGCCGAGGTCGAGGCCGCCCTGGCAGCCCGGGCTCAGCGTGCGGGGGGTCGGCCCGTCGACGTGCTGGTCGGCCCGGACGCCGCGACCGAGCTCGCGGGGGCGGGGTCGGACGTCGTGCTCAACGGCATCACGGGGTCGGTGGGGCTCGGTCCCACGCTCGCTGCTCTGGGTGCGGGCTCGACGCTCGCGCTGGCCAACAAGGAGTCCCTCGTCGTGGGTGGAGTCCTCGTCCAGGACGCGAGGCAGCGTCCCGACCAGATCGTCCCCGTCGACTCGGAGCACTCGGCGATCGCGCAGGCCCTGCGCTCGGGGCGCCGTGAGGAGGTCCGTCGGCTCGTGCTGACGGCGTCCGGGGGACCGTTCCGCGGGTGGGCCCGCGACGACGTCAAGGCCGTCTCACCGCAGCAGGCGCTCGCGCACCCGACGTGGGCCATGGGCCCGGTCGTGACGATCAACTCCGCGACGCTCATGAACAAGGGACTCGAGCTCATCGAGGCCCACCTGCTGTTCGACGTGCCGACCGACGAGATCGCGGTCGTCGTGCACCCGCAGTCGGTCGTCCACTCGATGGTCGAGTTCGTGGACGGCTCGACCATCGCGCAGGCCTCGCCCCCGGACATGCGGCTTCCTATCGCCCTCGGGCTGAGCTGGCCGGATCGCCTGGGGGAGGTGGCCGCCGGGTGCGACTGGACGGCTGCGACGGCCTGGACGTTCGAGCCGCTCGACGAGGCGCTCTTCCCGGCCGTGGGGCTCGCCCGCGAGGCGGCGTCGGCCTCCGCGACGCACCCTGCGGTGTACAACGCAGCGAACGAGGAGTGCGTCGCGGCGTTCCTGGAGGGCCGCATCGGGTTCCTGGACATCGTCGCGACGGTCGAGCGCGTCCTCGGGGAGCACCAGGGAACCTCGCGAGCGGCGGTCTCGTTGGACGACGTGACGGCGGCGGAGACGTGGGCCCGTGCCCGGGCTCACGAGATCCTGGCGCAGCGCTGAGGTGCTCACGCGGAAGGCGTCTCAGGGAGCACGGTCGGTCTCAGGCATCGTCCAGCGATCGGCGGTAGGTTCGCCCCGTCCGGTCCGTGGTGGTCCGTCCAGGCCCTCCGACCGTCTCGCACTCGTCCTGGAGTCCTCCCGGACCCCACAGCCTCCCCGAACGGAGATCTCATGACCGCGGTGATCGCGATCCTCGTCGTGCTGGTCGGCATCCTGGTGTCGATCGCGCTGCACGAGGTCGGGCACATGGTCCCGGCCAAGAAGTTCGGCGTGCGCGTGAGCCACTACTTCGTGGGGTTCGGCCCCACGCTGTGGTCTCGCACCAAGGGTGAGACGGAGTACGGGGTCAAGGCGATCCCGTTGGGCGGCTACGTGCGGCTCGTGGGGATGTACCCCCCGGCCCCGGCGGGCAAGAAGCAGTCGGACGGGTTCTTCGGGCGCATGGTCCAGGACGCTCGCGAGATGAGCGCCGAGGAGATCCTCCCCGGCCAGGAACCGCGCGCGTTCTACAACCTCTCGGTGCCCAAGAAGATCGTCGTGATGTTCGGCGGGCCCTTCATGAACCTCGTGATCGCGTTCGTGCTCATGACGATCGTGCTGGTCGGCATCGGTCTGCCGCAGGCGACCACGACGGTCGGGCTCGTGCCGCAGTGCGTCACGCCCGCCTCGGCCCCCGCGGACTACGAGTGCACGGCCGAGGACCCGCTCACGCCGGCGGCCGAGGCGGGCCTGGAGCCGGGCGACACGATCGTCTCGTTCGACGGTGAGCCCGTCACGTCGTGGGACTCGCTCGTCGGCAAGATCACGGGCGCTGCGGGGGAGACCGTGCCCGTGGTGGTCGAGCGCGACGGCGAGCGCACCACGCTCGAGATCACCCCGGCGGAGGTCGAGCGACCGGTCGTGGGCGACGACGGCCAGTACGTGCGCGACGACGCGGGCGAGCTCGTGCTCCGCCCCACGGGGTACGTCGGGGTGGCGCCGACCCAGGAGCGCGTCTCCGAGCCGTTGTCGGCGGTCCCGGAGGCCATCTGGCAGCAGGTGAGCGGCACGGCCGCGATCATCGTCTCGCTGCCCGCACGGCTCGTCGACATCGGTCAGGCAGCGTTCGGCGACGAGGCACGCGACCCCAGCTCGCCCGTCGGCCCGGTCGGGGTCACGATCGTGGCGGCCGATCTCCTGGACGCGGGCGAGGGGGACCTCGTGGGGCAGGTCGCGACCATGCTGAGCCTGCTGGCCTCGCTCAACATCGCGCTGTTCGCCTTCAACCTCATCCCGCTCCCGCCGCTCGACGGCGGGCACATCGCGGGAGCCCTCTACGAGGGCGCCAAGCGCCAGGTCGCCAAGGTCCGGGGGCTGCCGCGCCCGCCGCACGCCGACGTGGCCAGGCTCGTGCCGCTGGGGCTGGCCATGTGGGTCGTCCTGCTCGGCATGGGGCTGCTGCTGATCTACGCGGACATCGTCAACCCGGTCCGGATCACCTGACCGGCACGGTGAAGATCTCGCGAAGAGTCGCGTGCGGAGCGGGGCGGGGTGGGCCGTTGGGCACGGTGCGGGTGCTGGGCGGGGGATACTAGGTCCGTGAGCGTACCCATCAGCCTTGGCATGCCAGCAGCACCTCCGCCGGTCCTCGCGCCGCGCCGCAAGACGCGCAAGATCAAGGTCGGCAAGGTCGACGTCGGCGGCGACGCCCCCGTGAGCGTCCAGTCGATGACCACGACGCCGACGACGGACATCAACGCGACCCTCCAGCAGATCGCCGAGCTGACCGCGTCCGGCTGCGACATCGTGCGTGTCGCGGTGCCCAGCCAGGACGACGCGCTCGCGCTGCCCGCGATCGCGAAGAAGTCCCAGATCCCCGTGATCGCGGACATCCACTTCCAGCCCAAGTACGTGTTCGCGGCGATCGACGCGGGCTGTGCCGCGGTGCGCGTGAACCCGGGCAACATCCGCAAGTTCGACGACCAGGTCAAGGAGATCGCTCGCGCGGCCTCGGACGCGGGCACCTCGATCCGTATCGGCGTGAACGCCGGGTCGCTCGACCCGCGGCTGCTCGCCAAGTACGGCAAGGCGACCCCGGAGGCCCTCGTCGAGTCGGCCGTCTGGGAGGCGTCGCTGTTCGAGGAGCACGGCTTCCACGACTTCAAGATCTCGGTCAAGCACAACGACCCGGTCGTCATGGTGCGGGCCTACGAGTTGCTCTCCGAGCGCGGTGACTGGCCCCTGCACCTCGGCGTGACCGAGGCGGGCCCGGCGTTCCAGGGCACCATCAAGTCGGCGACGGCCTTCGGCGCGCTGCTGAGCAAGGGCATCGGCGACACGATCCGTGTCTCGCTGTCTGCCCCGCCGGTCGAGGAGGTCAAGGTCGGCATCCAGATCCTGCAGTCGCTCAACCTGCGGCCCCGCAAGCTGGAGATCGTCTCGTGCCCGTCGTGCGGTCGTGCCCAGGTGGACGTCTACACGCTCGCCGAGAAGGTCACCGCGGGACTCGAGGGCATGGAGGTCCCGCTGCGCGTCGCGGTCATGGGCTGCGTCGTGAACGGCCCGGGCGAGGCCCGCGAGGCGGACCTCGGTGTCGCGTCGGGCAACGGCAAGGGGCAGATCTTCGTCAAGGGCGAGGTCGTCAAGACGGTGCCGGAGTCGATGATCGTCGAGACGCTCATCGAGGAAGCGATGCGGATCGCCGAGACCATGACGCCGGAGAACGACGCACAGGCCGGTCCGCCGGTCGTCACCGTCGGCTGAGCCTGCGGCGATGGCGCGCTGGCACCCCCCGGGGCCGTGGTCCCGGCCGGAGGCCGCTCGGGTCCTGACGGACGCGGACGTCCCGGCCGCGCTCGCGGTGTGCGCCCTGGACCCGGTCGGCTCGGTCCTGGCCGCCTCGCGGATCGTCGAGGCGCCGCGGCTGTCGCAGAGCGGCGGACAGGTGTGGGGCTTCCCCGCGCAGGGACCGCTGCTCGCGATCTGCTGGGCGGGGGCCAACCTGGTGCCCGTCGTCCCCGTGGGCGGTGCCGAGCACGCGCAGGCGCTCGACGCGTTCGCGGCCCTGGCGCGCCGGTTCGGTCGCCGCGCCTCGTCGATCGTGGGCGAGCGCGCGGCCGCGCTCGGACTGTGGGACCGCTTGGCGCAGCACTGGCCCGCGGCTCGCGACGTGCGCGACGACCAGCCCTCGCTCATGATCGACCGCGCACCCCAGGTCGAGCCGGACCCCCTGGTCCGCCGGTCGGTGCCCGCAGAGCTCCCGCTCGTCCTGCCCGCGTGCGTGCGCATGTTCGTCGAGGAGGTCGGGTACTCACCGGTCGCCGCGGGCGGCAACGCGTACGCCGAGCGCGTGCGCGGGCTCATCACCTCGGGGCGCTCGTTCGTGCGGCTCGCGGGCGGGGTGCCCGCGCCGTCGCTGCCGAACGGGGACAGGGACCCGCTCGCCGCGGTCGCCCTGCCCGAGCGCACCGTGGCCTTCAAGGCGGAGCTCGGCGCGGTCACGTCCGCGGTCGCGCAGGTCCAGGGCGTGTGGGTCGATCCTCAGCTCCGCGGGCGCCGCCTGTCGGAGTCGGGCATGGCCGCGGTCGTGGAGATCACGCGACGGGAGATCGCGCCGGTCGTCTCGCTCTACGTCAACGCGTACAACGAGCGTGCGCTCGCGACGTACCGTCGCGTGGGGTTCGAGCAGGTCGGGACGTTCGCGACCGTCCTCTTCTGAGGACGGCCGCCGGTCCTCAGCGCAACAGCCTCGACATGCGCCGGTCGGCGAGCACCTGCCCGCCGGTCTGGCACGTCGCGCAGTACTGCAGGCTGCGGTCCGCGAACGAGACCTCGCGGACGACGTCCCCGCACACCGGGCAGGCCTCGCCCGTGCGCCCGTGGACGCGCATCCCGCGCCGCTTGGCGTCCTTGAGCTCGGCGGCCGGCCTGCCCGACGACGTCGCGACGGCCTCGGAGAGCACGTCCCGGATCGCGGCGTGCAGGTGGGCCACGTCGTCGGCCTCGAGGCTGCGGGTCAGGCGGAACGGGCTCGTCCTGGCGGCGTGCAGGATCTCGTCGGAGTAGGCGTTGCCGATCCCCGCGATGAGCCGCTGGTCGCGGAGCAACCCCTTGAGCTGCTGGTTGCGTGCCGCGAGCAGGCGGGCGAGCTCGGCGCGCGTGAAGTCGGGCCCGAGGGGCTCGACGCCCAGGGTCGCGATCGCGGGCACCTCGGCGGGGTCGTGGACCACGTGGACCGCGAGCCGCTTGCGCGTGCCCGCCTCGGTCAGGTCGAACCCCGAGCCGTCGTCGAAGCGGACCCGCAGTGCGAGGACCGCCCGCACCCCGCCCCGGCTCGAGGTCGGGCGCACGGGCGTGGTCGGCGCGTCCTCCGACCAGCGCAACCAGCCCGCCCGGGCGAGGTGGAAGACCAGGTGGAGCTCGCCGTCGGGCGCTGTGCCCGTGGCGCCAGCGCCGCCCCCGGCCGTCCCGCCCGCCCCGGCGCCCGCGGTCGCGGGACGCACCCCGAGGTCGAGCCACTTGCCGTGCCGCGACGCACCCGTGACCGTGCCTCCGACCAGCGCCGACAGGGGAGGCGAGAACGTCTTGAGGGCCACGATCGAGGCGAGGTCGGCCGCGACGACGACGTGACCGGTCGCGCGCTCGTCGAGGAACCGGACGAGCGCCTCGACCTCGGGCAGCTCGGGCACGCTTCCATGGTGCCCGCTCCCGCGCGGACGCGCACCGCCGGGGGCTGGTGCCCGGGGGCCACCTGGGGCCGCTGCGGGGCCGCTGCCGGGCGCCGTATCGCGCGACGGTAGGATCGGGCCCATGTCTTCAGCCTCCAGCCGGGTGGTCGGTCCCCCCGTCAAGCCCCTCAAGATGACCTCCCTGTTCCTGCGGACGCTGCGCGAGGACCCGGTCGACGCCGAGGTCGCGAGCCACAAGCTCCTCGTGCGCGCCGGCTACATCCGTCGTGCCGCTCCTGGCATCTACACCTGGCTCCCGCTGGGCCTGCGCGTGCTCGCCAAGGTCGAGGCGATCGTCCGCGAGGAGATGGAGGACGCGGGCGGCCAGGAGGTCCACTTCCCTGCGCTGCTGCCGCGCGAGCCCTACGAGGCCACGGGTCGGTGGGACGAGTACGGCGCCAACCTGTTCCGCCTCACGGACCGCAAGGACGGCGACTACCTGCTCGCTCCCACGCACGAGGAGATGTTCACGCTCCTCGTCAAGGACATGTACTCGTCCTACAAGGAGCTGCCGCTCACGCTGTTCCAGATCCAGACGAAGTACCGCGACGAGGCACGTCCGCGCGCAGGCCTCATCCGTGGCCGCGAGTTCATCATGAAGGACGCGTACTCGTTCGACGTGACCGAGGAGGGGCTCGAGGCCTCGTACCAGAACCAGCGCGCCGCCTACCAGCGGATCTTCACGCGCCTGGGTCTCGAGTACGTGATCGTGGCCGCGACGTCCGGCGCCATGGGTGGCTCGCGCAGCGAGGAGTTCCTCAACCCGACCGCGATCGGTGAGGACACGTTCGTGCGCTCGCCCGGCGGCTACGCGGCCAACGTCGAGGCCGTCGTCACGCCCGTGCCCGAGGCCCTGCCCTACGACGACGCGCCCGCTGCGCACGTCGAGGACACCCCCGACACCCCGACGATCGACTCGCTCGTCGCGCTCGCCAACGAGCGCTTCCCGCGCCCCGACCGCGAGTGGACCGCAGGCGACACGCTCAAGAACGTCGTGCTCGCGCTCACGCACCCCGACGGGCGTCGCGAGGTGCTCGTCGTGGGCCTGCCCGGCGACCGCGAGGTCGACCTCAAGCGCCTCGAGGCGTCGGTCGAGCCCGCCGAGGTCGAGCCCGCGGGCGACGCCGACTTCGCCGCGCACCCCGAGCTCGTCAAGGGCTACATCGGCCCCGAGGTGCTCGGCCCGCAGGGCCTCCAGGTGACCGTGCCCGCCGAGGGCAAGACCCCCGCGTCGTCGCACTCGGCCGTGCGGTACCTCCTGGACCCGCGCGTCGTCGAGGGCACCCGCTGGATCACGGGCGCCAACGAGCACGGCAAGCACGTGTTCGACCTGGTCGCCGGGCGTGACTTCACGGCCGACGGCACGATCGAGGCCGCCGAGGTCCGTGCGGGCGACCCTGCGCCCGACGGCTCGGGTCCGCTCGAGCTCGCGCGCGGCATCGAGATCGGCCACATCTTCGCGCTCGGACGCAAGTACGCGCAGGCGCTGGGACTGACGGTCCTCGACGAGAACGGCAAGCAGGTCGTCGTGACCATGGGCTCGTACGGGATCGGCGTGACGCGCGCGCTCGCCGCCCTCGCCGAGGCCAACCACGACGAGGCCGGCCTCGCGTGGCCCGCGCACGTGGCCCCCATGCACGTCCAGGTGGTCGCCACGGGCAAGGACCAGGCGGTCTTCGAGGCCGCCGCGTCGCTCACGGCCGAGCTCTCGGCGCGCGGCGTCGAGGTCCTGTACGACGACCGGCCCAAGGTCTCGCCCGGCGTGAAGTTCAAGGACGCCGAGCTCCTGGGTGCCCCGCTCGTCGTGGTCGTGGGCCGCGGGCTCGCGGACGGCGTCGTCGAGGTGCGCCCGCGCCAGGGCGGCGAGCCCGTGCAGGTGCCGGTCGCAGGCGTCGCCGACCTCGTGACCGAGAAGGTCGCCGAGCTGCTGGCCTGACCTCGTCGCTCACGCCGCAGCACCTCGGC
>NZ_JBHXBO010000124.1:0-12394 GCF_042726775.1 Oerskovia sp. NPDC060287 | reverse complement strand
GTCCCCTTCGTCGTCCGAGGTCCGCCGACCAGCGGCCCCCAGGACTCTCGCGCGAGTACCCGCTCTAGCGCGTCGCCGTCACAGCCCGAAGCTCTTCGCGACCGCGCGCACCGAGTCCGCCGACGAACGCAGACCAGCGAGCTCGATGTCGGACAGCGGGACCTCGATCCGCTCCCCGCACCCTCGCCGCTCGAGCAGCGACGGCACCGACAGGCACACGTCGCTGATCCCGTGGAAGTCCTCCAGGAGCGAGGAGACGGGCAGGACCCGGTGCTCGTCGTCGAGGATCGCCTCGATGATGCGGGTGGCGGCGAGCGCGACCGCGTAGTTGGTCGCGCCCTTGCCCTCGATGATGCGGTAGGCAGACTGCACGACCTCGTGCGCGATGTCCTCGCGCACCTCTGCGGTGAGCGGCCCGCGGCCCGTGAGCCCCTTCCAGTCGAGCAGAGGGACCCCGCTGATGGTCGCGGAGCTCCAGAGCGGGATCTCGCTGTCGCCGTGCTCGCCCGCGATGTAGGCGTGGACGTTCTGCACCGCGACGCCGCAGTGCTGCGCGACCAGGAAGCGCAGGCGGGAGGAGTCCAGGACCGTCCCGCTGCCGAAGAGCTGGTTCGCCGGCAGGCCGGAGTACTTGAGCGCCGCGTACGTCACGACGTCGACCGGGTTGGTCACCATGATGTAGATCGCGTTGGGTGCGACCTCGACGAGCCCCGGCAGGATGTTCCGGACGAGCGAGATGGTCGCGCCCGCGAGGTCCAGGCGCGTCTGCCCGGGCTTCTGCTTGGCACCCGCGGTGAAGACCACGACGTCCGCGTCGGCGCACACCGCGACGTCGTCGGATCCCTCGACCTTGGCCATGGGCATGAACTGGATGCCGTGCTGGAGGTCGAGGACCTCGGCCTCCACCTTGGTCTTGTTGATGTCGAGGAGGCTCACGGTGTGAGCGGCCCCTCGCATGAGCGCCGCGTAGGCGAGGGTCGATCCGACGGAACCTGCGCCGACGATCGCGAGCTTGGTGGTACGGGCGGGCACTGTGCCTCCTGGACGTTGTGCGGCAGGCGTCCGGCCGCCGCCGGGGCAGCGGCCGCGTCCACCGCGTGGACTGCCAGGTCTCAGCCTAGGGCGGAGAGGCGCTCGAGCGCAGAGAGGACGACACGTCGGTCGGTCGTGGTCCAGAAGTCCGGCATCGACTTGGTGAGGTAGGACCCGTACCGGGCCGTCGCGAGGCGCGGGTCGAGGACCGCGACGACACCGCGGTCTGCGGTCGACCGGATGAGCCGGCCCGCCCCCTGAGCGAGGAGCAGGGCCGCGTGGTTGGCCGAGACCTGCATGAAGCCGTTGCCCCCCGCGGCCTCGACCGCGCGGGCGCGCGCCGACTTCACCGGGTCGTCGGGGCGAGGGAACGGGATCCGGTCGATGAGCACGAGCTGGCAGCTCGGCCCGGGGACGTCCACGCCCTGCCACAACGACAGCGTGCCGAACAGGCACGTCCGCGGGTCTGCGGCGAACTCCTTGACGAGCGTGGGCAGCTGGTCGTCGCCCTGGCACAGGACGGGGACGTCGAGCCGATCGCGCATGGCCTCGGCGACCGCGAGCGCCGCGCGCCGCGACGAGAACAGGCCCAGGGTCCGCCCGCCCGCCGCCGTGATGAGGTCGGCGATCTCGTCGAGCTGCCCGTCCGTCGCGGCCTCGCGGCCGGGCTGAGGCAGGTGCTTGGCGATGTAGAGGATGCCCTGCTGGGGGTAGTCGAACGGGCTGCCGACGTCGAGACCGCTCCAGGTCGCCCCGTCGTCGTCGAGCCCCAGGGAGCGGGCCACGGGGTCGAACGTCCCTCCGAGCGCCAGGGTCGCCGACGTGAAGACGCCCGTGCGCTCGGTCAGGAGGTTGGTCCGGATGAGACCGGCCACCGCGAGCGGCGCGGCGTGCAGCCTGCTCACGCCGTCCCCGCTCCACCGGCCGTCCTCGCCCGCGCGCGAGCACCACAGGACGTCGTGCCCCGTGGGGTCCTGCGCCATGCGCTCGGCGATCTCGAAGACCTGGAGCATGGTGGCCTGAGCCATCTTCATCCCGGTGTCGGGCTGCGCCTGGGGGCCGCCCGAGGTGTCCGGCTTGAGCGCGCTGAGCACGGTGCGCGCCGCGTCACGGACCGCCGCGACGGCCGAGCGCGCGTCGTCGGGCAGGCCGTCCGGGAAGCGCTCGGCCGGCAGCGAGGCAACCACGGTCCCGAACGCGCCGATCGCGAGGTCGAGGTCTGTCGTCTGCACGCCCCCGTGGCGACGCGCGAGCCGCGCTGCGTGCTCGATGATGGGCACCGAGAGGTCGGCCGTGGCGGCGGCCGTGACCCGGTCGCTGAGCTCGTGGGCCTCGTCGACCACGACCACGCCGTGCTCGGGCAGGACGCCGGGCGAGCCCGACGCGGCGATGCCGAGCATCGCGTGGTTGGTCACGACGACGTCCGCCTCGCGCGCGCTCGTGCGGGCCTGGTCGGGGAAGCAGTCGTCGATGAGCGGGCACTTGGCCCCCAGGCACTCGAGGGCCGTGACCGAGACCTGCCGCCAGGCCTTGTCCGAGACGCCGGGCACCAGGTCGTCCCGGTCGCCCGTCGTGGTCTCCTGCGCCCACTCGCGCAGCCGCACGACCTGCTCGCCGAGCGCTGCGGCCCCCGACGCCGCGCCCGGAGCGGGATGCTCCGCGACGCCTGCACGCTCGCCGCCCGTGGGCAGGTCGAACAGCGTGGGTTCGTCGGCCGGGTAGCCCCCCTCGATCTTGTGCTGGCACAGGTAGTTGTGCCAGCCCTTGAGGAGGGCGATGCGGGGCTCGCGCGGGAGCTTGTCGGCGACGGCCTGGGCGACCAGCGGGAGGTCTCGCGTGATGATCTGGCGCTGGAGCGCGAGGGTCGCGGTCGAGACGATGACGCGCTCGTCCTCGCACACGGCGTGGCGCACCGCGGGCACGAGGTAGCCGAGCGACTTCCCGGTACCGGTGCCCGCCTGGACCAGGAGGTGGTCAGGGCCACCCGAGCCGTCGATCGCGGTCGCGACGCTCACGGCCATCTGGTGCTGGCCCGCGCGGCGCCCGCCACCGAGGGCGCCGACCGCGAGGTCGAGCAGCTCCTCGACGTCAGGGGTCGCAGAGCCCGTGGTCAGGGTGGTGGTGGTCTCCTCGGGCACCCCGGAAGTCTACGGCGACCCTCCGACACGACGGTCCTGGACCCTGCGAGGGCAGCCCGCGCAGGCGCCTGGGCACGCCCGAGCAGGGGCCCGGGCTCCTCGAAGCCCGGGCCCCGCGCGCTCAGGCGCGGACGGCGACCGCGTGGAGCTCGAGCGCGAGCCCCTCGTCGACGCGTGCGAGCAGGCGCGTGCCCGTCTCGACGTGCTCCTCGAGGTCGATCTCGCCCGTGAGGTGCACGCGGTTGACCAGGTCGCCCCGGTGGTAGGGCACCACGAGGTCGACCGAGACGTCGGGCCGCGGCAGCTCGTCGGAGATGAGCTGGAGCAGGTCGCCGATCCCCTGCCCGGTGTGCGCCGAGACCACGATCGTGCGTCGCTCGCGCCCACGGATGCGGGCCACGACGTCGGGGTCGGCGATGTCGACCTTGTTGAGCACGACGACCTCGAGCACCTGGTCGATGCCCGGGATGTCCGCGAGGACGTGACGGACCGCGGCGATCTGCCCCTCGGGATCGGGGTGCGACGCGTCGACGACGTGCAGCAGCAGGTCGGCCTGGCCGACCTCCTCGAGCGTCGAGCGGAACGCCTCGACGAGCTGGTGCGGCAGCGCGCGGACGAACCCGACCGTGTCCGCGAGCGTGTAGACGCGCCCGTCCTCGGTCTGCGCGCGCCGCACCGTGGGGTCGAGGGTCGCGAACAGCGCGTTCTCGACGAGCACCCCGGCGCCGGTCAGCGCGTTGAGCAGGCTCGACTTGCCCGCGTTGGTGTACCCGGCGATCGCGACCGACGGGATGGCGTGGCGCTTGCGCGAGGACCGCTTGGTCTCGCGGGCAGGCGCCATCGCGGCGATCTCGCGCCGCAGCTTGGTCATGCGGTCGCGAATGCGGCGGCGGTCGAGCTCGATCTTGGTCTCACCGGGTCCGCGCGAGCCCATGCCGGCTCCCGCGCCACCGACCTGGCCACCGGCCTGGCGGGACATCGACTCGCCCCAGCCGCGCAGGCGCGGGAGCAGGTACTCGAGCTGTGCGAGCTCGACCTGCGCCTTGCCCTCCCGCGACTTGGCGTGCTGGGCGAAGATGTCGAGGATCAGCGCGGTCCGGTCGACGACCTTGACCTTGACGATGTCCTCGAGCGCACGTCGCTGCGAGGGCGCGAGCTCGCCGTCGATCACGACGGTGTCCGCGCCCGTGGCCGCGACGACGCCGGCGAGCTCGGCGGCCTTGCCCGAGCCGAGGTACGTCCCGGGGTCCGGCTTCTGGCGACGCTGGAGCACGCCGTCGAGCACCTGGGACCCCGCCGTCTCGGCGAGTGCCGCGAGCTCGCGCAGCGAGACCTCGGCCTCGGCCGCCGCGGCGTCGCCGCTGCCCGTGTAGAGACCGACGAGCACGACCTTCTCGAGGCGCAGCTGGCGGTACTCGACCTCGGTGACGTCCTCGAGCTCGGTCGAGAGGTTGGCGACCCGTCGCAGCGCCGTGCGCTCGGCGAGCTCGAGCTGCTCGCCGTCGTAGACGGAGTGCTGGGTGCCCCCCTCGGCGCGCGCGGTCCCCGCCCGAGCGAGCACCCGTGCCACGACGTCACCGGCGATGTCGCGCTCGGGGCGCTCCACGATCTCCGGTGCGGTCTCGGGGGTGGGGTTCGCAGGGGTCTGGGTCATGGGCCGCCTTTCAGCTGAGGGTCCGGGCCCCGGGTCCGTGTGACCTGGGCCGGTCGACGCCGTCCGGAAGACGCTCCGGTCGGCATGTCGTACAACAAGCGTGGCACGCCGGATCGTCCCGGCGCGAACCTATTCGCCGCGAGCGCAGCCTTTCACGCCCGCAGCGCCCGCGGGAACCGCCCGTGCGGGGCGGCCCCGCGCAGGGCGCCCGATAGGATCGACCCTCGTGACGACCACCCCTGGCACGACGCCCGAGCCCTCACCGGACCACTACTTCACGGCGCAGCCCGCGTCCGCCGAGGAACGTCGGGAGCTCACCGTCCGTCTCGCGGGCCGCGAGGTCACGGTCGAGGTCGCGTCGGGCATCTTCTCCCCGGGCCGCCTGGACCTGGGGACGCAGGTGCTCCTGCGCTCGGTCCCGGACCTCCCGCCCGCGGTCTCCGGGCCCGACGGCGCCGCGCACCTCCTCGACCTGGGCTGCGGCTGGGGCCCGGTCGCCCTGAGCATGGCGATCGAGTCGCCGGGCTCGACCGTGTGGGCCGTCGACGTCAACGAGCGCGCCCTCGACCTGGTCCGGCGCAACGCCGCCCGGCTGGGCCTGGAGAACGTGCGCGCGGTGCGCCCCGAGGACGTCCCCGACGACGTCCGGTTCGCCGCGATCTGGTCCAACCCGCCCATCCGGGTCGGCAAGGAGGTGCTGCACGACATGCTGCTGCACTGGCTGCCCCGGCTCGAGCCGGGTACCGAGGCCTACCTCGTGGTGCAGCGCAACCTCGGTGCCGACTCGCTCATGGCCTGGCTGAACGAGCACCTCGACGACGACCTGTCGGTGACCAAGCTCGCGAGCGCCAAGGGGTTCCGCGTCCTCGAGGTCACGCGCGCGGGCTGAGCCCTCGCTCCGCGCGGCAGTCGGTCCTGCCCGACGGGACCCGTGCCCGACGCACGCCGAGCACCCGGGGCGCTGCGCCGTCGGGCCCTCGCGGTCAGCGCCCGAACGCCGCCAGGTCGATCTCTCCCCCGAACACGATCTCCGCGGGACCGGCGAGCTCGACGCGGCCGCCCTCGAGGGCCGTCACGCGCACCGTGCCACCTGGCACGTCGACGAGCCACACGTCCGGCGACTGCGGGCCGCCCCACGCCCGGACCGCGAGCGCCGCGGCGCACGCGCCCGTGCCGCACGACTCGGTCTCGCCCACGCCGCGCTCGTGCACGCGCATACGCAGACGCCCGACGACGGTCCCGTCGACCGAGACCTCCTCGCCGAGGGGGACGACGAGCTCGACGTTCGTGCCGTGCGGGGGCAGCGGGGAGACGCCGGGCACCGCGGTCAGGTCGGC
The DNA here is from genome assembly GCF_042726775.1 of Oerskovia sp. NPDC060287. Lineage (NCBI taxonomy): Bacteria > Bacillati > Actinomycetota > Actinomycetes > Micrococcales > Cellulomonadaceae > Oerskovia > Oerskovia sp. NPDC060287. The sequence continues at coordinate 6,233 of NZ_JBHXBO010000124.1, read as the reverse complement.
GGCCTCGAGCTCGTCCTCGTGCGGCAGCGCGAGCACCGTGTGGGGGTTGCCCAGGTCGACGCTCAGCGCGGGGCGGGCGACCTCCCACCCCTTGACCGTGACCTCGGCGTCGAAACCCTCGTCGAGCGCCGTGCGGCCCCCCGGGAGGAACCAGGGGCCCATGTCCACGGCGTACCAGCCGTTCGCCTCCTTGCGCACGTACTTGACCCCTGCTCGTGTGCCCACGGCGAGGACCCGTGGTGCCGCGGCGGTGGCCGGTACGTCGGACGCGCCTGCGTCGTCCGTCGCGACAGGGGCAGGCGTGAGGTCCACGAGCCCCAGGCGCTCGGCGAAGGCCGCGAAGACGCGCACGCCGTTGCCGCACATCTCGGCGACCGAGCCGTCCGCGTTGCGGTAGTCCATGAACCAGATGGCCTCGGGGTCCTCGGCGAGGACCGCCGCGGACTCGGGCACGTAGGCCGTGGGGACCAGCCGGATCACGCCGTCGCCGCCGATGCCCGCGCGACGGTCGGCGAGCGCGCGGACCTGCTCGACGTCGACGTCGCGGCTCCCCTCGAGGTCGGCGAGCAGGACGAAGTCGTTGCGGGTCCCGTGGCCCTTGGCGAAACGGGTCGTCGAACGGGGCGGCGGCAGGCTCATGAGCCCAGACTACGGCGCGTCGGGCGCTCGTCCGTGCGCGTGTCCAGGGTGCCGTCGTCGCCCGCACGGACGATCTCCAGGGCGTCGGCCAGGAGCGTGGGCGACTGCGCGTCGAGCCAGTGCACGCGCGGGTCGCGGCCGAACCAGCCCATCTGCTTGCGGGCCAGCCGGCGCGTGTTCGCGGTGATCTGCTCGCGCGCCTCGTCGGCGGTGATCTCCCCGCGCAGGTGGGCCAGCACCTCGGCGTAGCCGACCGCACGCTCGGCGGTACGGCCCAGCCGCGGCGCGAGCGCACGGACCTCGTCGAGCAGCCCCAGCTCCCACATGCGCTCGACCCGACCCGCCACGCGGGCGTCGAGCGTCTCGCGGTCGCAGTCGAGACCGATCTGGACGGCGGGGCGCACGTACTCCTGGCGCGGGAGGTTCGCGGTGAACGGTTCGCCCGTGATCTCGATGACCTCGAGCGCTCTCACGATGCGACGGGTGTTCGTGGGGCCGATCGACGTCGCGGCACCGGGGTCGAGCCGCGCGAGCTCGGAGTGCAGCGCCCTGGTCCCCTCGCGCTCGGCCCGCTCCTCGAGGCGGGCGCGGACCTCCGGGTCGGTGCCCGGGAAGTTCATCTCGTCGAGCAGCGCCCGCACGTAGAGCCCCGAACCACCGACGACGACCGCCCGGGCGCCCCGGGAGCCGATCGCGTCGAGGTCCGCGCGGGCCGAGGCCTGGTAGTCGGCGACCGAGGCGTCCTCGAGGGGGTCCAGCACGTCGAGCTGGTGGTGGACGATCCCGCGACGCTCGGCGACCGGGACCTTCGCGGTGCCCACGTCCATGCCGCGGTAGAGCTGGTAGGCGTCGGCGTTGACGACCTCGGCAGGGGCGAGGGCCTGGGCGAGGTCGAGGGCGAGGTCCGACTTCCCGGTCGCGGTGGGGCCGACGACGGCGACGATGAGCATCCGAGAACCGTACCCGCCGGGGACGGCCCGTCGCCTCGCCCCCGCCCGCGGGGCGCGACCCTTCCCGCCCGGTGTGTCCGCCCTGTCCCTGTGTGGGTGGTCCTGCGTAGGCTCCACGGGTGGCCACCGGCAGCCCGGTGCGTCGCACCTGCCCTGAGCCGCCGTGCGCGGACCCACCACACGACGAGGAATCGAGACATGAGCTTCTTCTCCAAGCCGGACGAGACCCTTCCCCCCGCGAACGCACCGCTCTCGCGGGACCGCATCGAGGCGATCCTCACGAGCAAGGGCTGGAACTACGGCATCGACGACGACGGCGACCTGGGCGGCAGCTGGGACGGCAACGTCTTCTACTTCTTCGTGATGGGGACCAAGGACGAGATCCTGCAGGTCCGGGGCCGGTGGAGCCGCACGCTCTCGGCCGCCGACCAGACCCAGGTCGCGCTCCTGGCCAACGAGGTCAACCAGAGCAAGATCTGGCCCAAGGTGTACTCCCGCGTCGAGGGCGACGAGCTCGGCGTGTACGCCGAGGTCTCGACCGACCTCGAGTTCGGCGTGGCCGACGACCAGCTGGGACAGCTCGTCGAGTGCGGGCTGTTCTCCGGCCTGCAGTTCTTCGAGCAGCTCGACGAGCGCTTCCCCGCCCCGGACGCCGGGCCCTCGGACGCGAACGTCTACGTCGAGGACCGCCCGCTTTGACGAGCACGTTCCAGGTCGACCTGCACGGGGTCGTCGACCTCCTGGCACGCCACCTGTACAGCAGCCCCCGCGTCTACCTGCGCGAGCTCCTGCAGAACGGCGTGGACGCGATCACCGCGCGGCGCGGCCTCGCGGGAGAGGACGCCCCGGCGACCGTCCGGCTCCGGCCGCTGCCCGACGGCGGGCTCGAGGTCGCCGACTCCGGGGTGGGCCTGACGCTCGCCGAGGCCGGCGAGCTGCTCGCCACGATCGGGCGCAGCTCCAAGCGTGACGTCGAGCTCGGCACGGGCCGCGAGGAGTTCCTCGGTCAGTTCGGGATCGGCCTCCTGTCCGCGTTCATGGTCGCGGACGAGATCGAGCTCACGTCCCGCTCGGCGCGTCGGCACGACGACGGGACCTGGCCCGCACCCGTGCGCTGGCGCGGGTTCGCGGACGGCAGCTACGAGCTCGCGGAGATCGGGCCCGACGACCCCGCCGCCCCTGCCGAGCCCGGGAGCGTCGTCCGCCTGCACCCGCGCCGCGACATGGAGCACTGGCTCGCCCCCGCGACCGTGACGGCCCTCGCCCAGGACTTCGGGTCGCTGCTCCCCGTGGACCTTCAGGTCGAGGTACGCCTGGACCTGGACGCCGACGCACCGGGTTCGCCCGGGCACGAGGACGGAGCCGGCACCGTCTGGCGCCGTCTGAGCGGCCACGAGCTGCCCTGGAAGGAGTCGCACGCCACGCCCGCCGAGCGTGACGCGGCCCTGACACGCTACGCCGAGCAGACGCTCGGCTTCACGCCGCTCGCCCGGATCGACCTGGACATCCCGGTCGCGGGCCTGAGCGGCGTCGCGTACGTCCTGCCCGCCGCAGTGTCGCCCACCACGCCCTCGAGCCATCGCGTGTACCTCAAGCGCATGCTCCTGGGGACCAAGGTCGACGACCTGCTGCCGCCCTGGGCGTTCTTCGTGCGGTGCGTGCTCGACGCCTCGGCGCTGCGCCCCACCGCGTCGCGCGAGGGGCTCTACGAGGACGAGGTGCTGCTCGCGACGCGTGAGGCCCTGGGAGCGCAGGTTCGCGCCTGGGCGCTGGCCGCGCTCGCCGAGGACTCCCCCGCCGGGCGCGCGTTCCTGCGGGTGCACCACCTCGCGGTCCGCGCCCTCGCGCTCCAGGACGACGACATGCTGGACCTCGCGGCCCGGGTGCTCCCGTTCGAGACGACCGAGGGCACGGGCACGCTCACGGACCTCCAGGCGGCGCTCCCCGAGGGCGCGCGCCTGCTGTGGACCCCCAGCGTCGAGGAGTTCCGGCGGGTCGCGCCGGTCGCCGCGGCGCAGGGGCTCGGGCTCGTCAACGGCGGGTACGTCTACGACGCGGACCTGCTCGAGCGCATCTCGCGCCGCTTTCCCCGGTGGCGGCTGTCGCCCGTGACGTCGAGCGACGTCGCACAGGCGCTCCTGGAGGTCGACCCGCTGCGCGAGCTCGAGATCGCCGGCTCTGTGCAGGCGATCGACGCCGCGCTCGCGCCGCAGGACTGCGAGGTGATCGTGCGTGCCTTCGAGCCCTCGGTGCTGCCCGCGATGCTCCTGCACGACCGCGACGGTGACCACGAGCGCGAGACCCGTGCGACCGTCGAGGCCGCGGACGACCTCTGGGGCCAGGTGCTCGCCGGGCTCTCGGGCCCCGCGCGCTCGCGTCAGCTCGTGCTCAACGACACCAACGGGACGGTCCGTTCCCTCCTGGCGACCACGGACCCGCAGGTCCGGGAGGCGGGAGCCCAGTCGCTCTACGTCACGGCCCTGCTCCTGTCCGGAAGACCTCTGCGGTCCTCCGAGGCGACGCTCATGAACGGCTCGCTCGCGGTCCTGCTCGACCGCGCGCTGCACCCTGGAACGACCCCCCTGGAGGAGAACCGATGACCCGCTCGGTCCACGAGGCCAACGGGGCCTTGTCCCGCATCCGCGACCTGCCCTACGGGATCGCCCGGAGCACCGCGGCCGCCGCCGAGCTCGACGAGATCACGGCGAACGGTCCGGTCGAGGCCCGCGCCTACGCGCTGTTCGTCCTCGTCGAGTCCTACGTGTGGGGCAACGAGGTCACCAAGGCCTACCTGCCGTTCACCCAGCTCCTGCGATGGTGGGACGAGCACCCCGAGCACTTCGACGAGCAGGACGCGCACTCGCTGTTCTGGTCGTTCAAGTGGATGGTCGGCAACCTCATGGACTTCCCGGCCGTCCCGGCCGCGCAGATCGACCGCACGCTCGACGACATGGAGCGCCGGTACGCGGTCGCGGGCAACGGCATGAACGCCGTGACCATGTCCCGCTTCCAGTGGGAGCGGTCGCGCGGGACGCAGGACGTCGCCGCCGCGTACGAGGCGTGGGTCGCCACGCCGCGCGACGACTTCTCCCAGTGCGAGGCCTGCGAGCCCGGCGACCGCGCTGCGTACCTGTTCGACGTGGGTCGCACCGACGAGGGGGTACGGCTCCTCGAGACCGTGCTCGCGGGGTCGCCCGAGTGCGCCACGGAACCGGGCGACATGCTCTCCCACCTCCAGCTCGCCTACCTCGAGCAGGGGCAGGCGGACAAGGCCGCGACCACGCACCGTCGGGGGCTGCGACACCTCGACAACGGCGTCGCGATGACCGGTCCGCAGGGGCGCCACATCGAGTTCCTGGCCCGGACGGGCAACGGCGAGCGAGCGCTCGGTCGCCTCGAGGAGCAGCAGGACAGCCTGCTGTCCGCCGACTCCCCGCGAGACCGGTGGTCGTTCCTGCTCAGCGTCGGGACCGCGACCGCGCTCCTCGCGGTCGAGCACGGTGACCGGAGCCTCGCGCTGCGCGAGGTCCCGGCGTCGACGGTCGCGGGGCTCGACGCGTGGATCAGGTCCCAGGCCCTCGAGCTCGCCGCGGCGTTCGACGCGCGCAACGGGACGGACGCCGCGACGCGGCGGACCGAGAAGGTCTGGGCGCGCGCTGCGACCGTCCTGCCCGTGAGCCTGAGCGTGCTGGCGGCGCCTTCGGGCGGGGTGTCGCCGGCCGCCGGAGCGACCGGCGGCACCGTGCCCGACAACCTCGCCCTGGCGCGCGTCACGGAACCCGGGCCCGGCGCCGCACCGACCGCGACAGCCCCGACGTCCCACCCTGGAGGAGGGCCCACAGGCCCCGAGCTCGTCGCCCGTGCGACCGAGGCAGCGGCGACGGACCCGGCGTCCGCGGCGCTGCTGTACCAGGAGGCCTCGTCGACGTTCGAGGCCCAGGGTCTGCTGGCCGACGCCGGCTTCGCCCTGGCCGAGGCCGCGCAGATCGCTGCGCTCGAGCAGGACCTGGAAGGGGCGCTGAGCGCGTTCCCTCGCGCCGTGGCCCTGCTGCGCGCGGGCGGGGTGGCACCAGAGTTCAGGGGCCAGGTCGCGCGCGCCTTCGCCCGGCTCTCGGCCCGCGCAGGGGACCCGCTCGCGGGCCTGGTCACGGTCGAGAAGGAGCTCGCGGACCTGGGCGGCCCCTGCGGCGCCGCGGGCAGCGCGCACAGCGCCGAACAGGATGCCCCGGACCGCCCGGGTGACGAGCCCGCGTCCCGCGCGGACCTCCGGTCCCGCGAGCGCCGTGAGCTCTCGGACACCCGGGCCCGGCTGCTCGCCTCGTCGGGCGATCACGCGCAGGCGTCGGCCGCAGCGGAGGCCGTCGCCGAGGAGTACGCCCGGGCCGGTGACCTCTCGGGCGCCGCGCACGCGTTCTGGCTCGCCGGGACCACACGGGCTGCGGCGGGCGATCCGGAGGGCGCCGTCGACGTGCTCGAGTCGGCGGTCGACGGCTTCCGGCTCGCGCGCGACCAGCGGTCGCGGGCGAGCGTGGGCAACGAGCTCGTCGCGATCCTGCACGGCCTGGGTCGCGAGGACGCAGCCGCACAGGTCGCGGCGACGCTGAGCGACCGCTAGCGGTCGCGCCCGGCCGGTCGGTGGGTCAC
>NZ_JBHXBO010000123.1:0-12433 GCF_042726775.1 Oerskovia sp. NPDC060287 | reverse complement strand
GACCGAGACCCCACGTCAGTGCGTCACGGGGTGGACGTGCCGTCGTCGTCCCCGCCACCGGTGGGCGGACCGCTCGAGATGACCAGGTCCACCTTGGTCCCCTCGTCGACCTCCGTGTTCGCACCGGGGCTGGTCGAGATGACCCGCCCCTTGGGCACGTCCGCAGACTCCTTCTCGGTGACGTTCCCGGGGTTCAGCCCGTTGGCGTAGAGAGCCTCGATGGCCCTGTCCTTGGTCATGCCGACCAGGTCACCGGGCACCGTGGTCTTCTCCGGCCCCGTGGGCACGATGGCCTTGGCCACGACGAGGGTGACCTTCTGGCCCTGCTTGGTGGGACCCGGCTTGGGCGTCTGGTCGATGACGGTGCCCGCGGTCTCGACGCTCTCCTTGGTCGTGATGACGGAGGTCAGCCCCAGCTTGCCGAGCTCGGTGACGGCCTGGTCCTCGGTCATGCCGATCAGGTCCGGGACGCTCACGTTGCCGCTCGAGATGAAGATCTTGACCGTGGATCCCGCAGCGGCGCTCTCGCCACCGCCAGGATCCGTCCGGGTCACGAGACCCTTCTTGATGGTCCCGTTGTCCTCGGCCTCGACCGTCGGGTCGACCACGAGGTTCGCAGCGGTGATCTTGGAGTGCGCCTCCTCCTGCGTCAGACCCGTGACGTCGGGGACCAGCACGGTGTCCGGTCCGGCGGAGAAGAAGACCTCGACCTTGGTGCCCTCGGGGACCTCCGTGCCGCTCTCGGGGTCCGACTTGGTGAAGGTTCCCTCGGGTTCGGTCGACTCGGTGTCCCGCGCATACAGGTACACCAGGCCGACCTCCTCGAGCGCCTGCTTGGCCGACTCCTCGGTCGTCGAGGCGTCGAACTGAGGAACGGCGACGTCGACCGGGGCGTCGGGGCGTGAGTTGATCACGATCATGGTGATGATCGCGGCAAGAGCCAGGACACCCACCGCGATCAGGGCCCACATCAGGCCGCGCCTCTTGGCCGGCTCCTCCTCGGGTTCCTCGGCGGCCAGCCCGTTGCCGGGCTGCTGGCCCGGAGGGACCGCTGCCGGGGCGACGCCCGTGGTCTCCCACGGGTTGGGAGGCGTCGCGACGGCCGGGCTCATGACCTGGGTCGCGTTCTCGAGCGGCTGCTGGACCTGGGTCGCGGCGACCGCGGCCCCTGCCACGGCGCCGGCGGCCGCAGCTGCGGCCGCACCGATGGCCGGGGCCGTGATGTGCCCGCCGCGGACCGCGTTCTCGAGGTCGTTGCGGAACTCGGCGGCACTGCTGTAGCGCGCGGTACGTTCCTTGGCGAGGGCCTTGAGCGTGATGCGGTCGAGGACCTCCGGCACGTCGGGGGCGAGGTCGCTCGGCTTGGCCGGCGCCTCCCGCACGTGCTGGTAGGCCACGGCGACGGGCGAGTCGCCGATGAACGGCGGACGCCCGGTGAGCAGCTCGAACAGCAGGCAGCCGGTCGAGTAGATGTCGCTGCGAGCGTCGACCGTCTCCCCGCGCGCCTGCTCGGGCGAGAGGTACTGGGCCGTGCCGATCACGGCGTGGGTCTGCGTCATGGTCGCCGCGGAGTCCGCGACAGCCCGCGCGATGCCGAAGTCCATGACCTTGACCGCCCCCGTGGGGGTGATCATGACGTTGGCCGGCTTGATGTCGCGGTGCACGATGCCCGCGTGGTGCGAGTACTCGAGCCCCGACAGCACACCGGCCGTGATCTCGATGGCCTCGTCGATGGGGACGGCCTGGCCGTCGCCGAGGATGTCGCGGACGGTGTGGCCCTCGACGTACTCCATGACGATGAACGGCACGTGCGCCGTGCCACCGCCGGGCTCGGTGTGGGTGTCCTCGCCCGTGTCGTAGACGGCGACGATGGCCGGGTGGTTCAGAGCGGCGGCGGCCTGTGCCTCGCGACGGAACCGCGCGAGGAACGACGGGTCGCGCGCGAGGTCGGAACGCAGGATCTTGATCGCCACGGTCCGTCCCAGGCGCGTGTCGTGGCCGATGTGCACCTCGGCCATGCCGCCGCGGCCGATGAGCTCACCGACCTCGTAGCGGCCGGCGAGTACCCGGGGAGCGTTGTCCACCACTTAGGAATCCTTCGAGGTTGTCGGAGCCGAGGACGCAGAGGCCTCCGGCGCAGTACTGAGCATCATCCCATCGCTGGACGTCGAGTCCTGGGACGCGTGCAACGATCTGGTCACGGTCACCGAGCCCGCGTCGTCCGCGCCGTCCCCGCCACCCCTGACGAGAGTCGCCACGAGGACCACGAGCAGCAGGATCAGCAGGGCCACGAGCGGCCACGACAAGCCCTTGGCGAACCCGCCGATCCGTTGGCCCGTCGTCGTCGAGGTGCGGCCGCCTGCCGGCTCCTGGGAGGCTCGGCGTCGCTCGGCGCGAGTCACCCCGCCCGGCTGAGCCTCCGCGAGAGCGGGAGCCGACGACCCCGCGGTGCGCGACGTCGTCGGGCCGGCGTCCGGGCGCCTCGGACGCGAGGCCGCCGCACCGTGCATCTCCCGGCGGGGCGGGTACGAGCGCGGGACCGCAGGGGCCTCCGGCCCGCCCGACGAGTCGGCGCGTTCCCAGGGGAGGGCGTGGCCGGCCTGCGGAGCCTCCGACGACGAACGGGGGGCGGGCGGCGGAGGCGGCGGGGGGACGGCCTGGTCGTCGTACGGGACGTCGTCGCGTGCGACCGACGCGGCCGATACCGCGGAGGGGGCCGAGAGCGCGGAGTAGCCCGACGGCGCCGAGAGCGCCGAGTGCCCGGAGTACGCCGACCAGCCGGAGGTGGCCGGCCCGGCTCCCCCGGCCGCCGGGGCCGGGGGCACCGTGGGCAGCGGACGCGACCGGAGCTCGGCAGGGATCTCGATGGGTGTGGGCGAGCTCGGAGCCGTCGGAGCCCCGTGGCGCGCGGGCTGCGGCCGGCGCGAGCGCCTGCTCCCCGAGGCAGCGCCGGAACGGGCCGTGGCCCCCCACGGGTCGCGGGCGATGGTCTCGGCCAGGTCGTCGAGCGTCTGGGCCAGCGCGGACGCGGGCATGGGACGGGCCTTGGGGTCCTTCGCGAGCATCGCGTAGATGAGCGAGGCCAACGACGGGTGCACGTGCGCGGGCAGCGGCGGCACCTTCTCGTTGACGTGCGCGACCGCGATGTCGACCGGGGTCGTGCCGGTGAACGGCCTGTTCCCCACGACCGACTCGTAGGCCACGATCCCCAGCGCGTACACGTCCGACGCGCCGGTCGCGGCCTGGCCGATCGCCTGCTCGGGCGACAGGTACTGGGCCGTGCCCATGACCATGCCCGTCGCCGTCATGGGGACCTGGTTCGCCGCGAGAGACACCCCGAAGTCGGTGATCTTCACGATCCCGCGCGACTCGAGCAGGATGTTGCCCGGCTTCACGTCGCGGTGCACGACCCCCGCGAGGTGCGCGGCGTGCAGGGCGCGCGCCGTCTGCGCGAGGATCGGCAGCAGCTTGGCCGGCATGAGGACGGGCTCGCGCTCGAGCAGGTCCGCCATGGGCTCGCCCATGACGAGCTCCATGACGAGGAAGCCCGAGGCGTTCTGCTCGCCGTAGTCGTACATCTGCGCGATGTTCGGGTGCGAGAGGGCCGCGCTGTTCCGTGCTTCGGTGCGCAGGCGCTCGAGGAAGTCCTCGTTGCCCGCGTACTCCTCGCGCAGGACCTTGACGGCGACCTCACGGCCGAGGGCCTTGTCGTTGGCGACCCACACCTCGCCCATGCCGCCGATCGCGATGCGGCGGACCAGGCGGTAGCGGTCGCCGAGCCACAGCCCCTCGACCGGCCTCACTTGTTCAACACCGCCTCCATCACGGCCTTGGCGATCGGTGCGGCCACGGCGCCGCCCGTGGCCTCGTTGCCGCTGTCCCCACCGTTCTCCACGATGACCGCGACCGCGACCTGGGGGTTGTCGGCCGGGGCGAAGCCCGTGAACCAGGCGTGCGGGGCGGCACCCGACTGGTGCTCGGCCGTGCCCGTCTTGCCCGCGACCTGGACGCCGTCGATCTTCGCCGCCTTGCCCGAGCCGCCCTCGACCACGCTGATCATCATCGAGGTGAGCTGGGACGCGACGGTCGGTGAGACGGACGTGCGCAGGAGCGAGGGCTCGTTCTGCTGGACCACGTCGAGATCCGCGCCGCGCACGGTCGCGACCGTGTAGGGCGTCATCTGCTTGCCGCCGTTGGCGATGGCTGCCGAGACCATGGCCATCTGGAGAGGCGTCACGCGGACGTCGCCCTGGCCGATCGAGGCGCGCGCGAGCTGACCCGCGTCGTCGGTGACCGCTGCGTCGGGGAAGTGGCTCGGCGTGACCGTCATGGGGATGCTGAGCTTCGAGTCGAACCCGAAGTCCTCGGCCTGGTCACGCATCGCGTCGCCCCCGAGCGTCACGCCCAGGTCCGCGAAGGCGGTGTTGCACGAGATGCGCATCGCGTCGGCCAGCGTCTGCTCCCCCGTCGGGGAGCAGCGCGCTCCGCCGAAGTTCTTCATGGTCTGGGTCGAGTTCGCGTACGGGTACTCGTCCGGTGCGGGGATCACGGTCTCGGGCGTGTACTGGCCGCTCTCGAGCGCGGCGGCCGCGGTCACGAGCTTGAACGTGGACCCCGGCGGGTAGGTGTTGCCGGAGATCGCGCGGTTCACGAGCGGGTCGTCGTCGGCGTTGATGAGCGAGGTGTAGGCCTCGCGCGCGGCCTTGGTGTCGTGGGTCGCGAGCAGGTTGGGGTCGTACGACGGCTTCGAGACGAGCGCGAGGATCTTGCCCGTCGAGGGCTCGATCGCCACGACTGCGCCCCGCTGGTCGCCCAGCGCGTCGTACGCGGCCTGCTGGGCCGCGGGGTCGATCGTGAGCTCGACCGACGCGCCCTGGGGCTTCTTGCCCGTGATGAGTCCCTGGAGACGGTCGATCCACAGCGTGCTGGCCTGGCCGTTGAGGAACTCGTTCTCGGTGCGCTCGATCTCCTTGGTCCCGTTGACGATCGAGAAGAACCCCGTGACGTGGCCGTACAGGGGTCCGTTCGTGTACGAGCGCTGGTAGCCGTACGGGTCGTCGATGGGGGTCGAGAGGGCCACCGACTCCCCCGCGACCACGATCGGGCCGCGGAAGTTCCCGTACTCCTTGTAGATCTGGCGGACGTTGCGGGAGTCGCTGTTGAGCGAGTCCGCCTGGACGAACTGGATGTAGGTGGTCGAGACCATGAGTGCCAGGAACATGACCAGCACGACGGTCGCCACTCGGCGCAGGGGGACGTTCACGGGGTCTTCCACTCGGTGTCTTCGATGATCTCGGTCGCCCCGGTGTCCGGGCCACCACCGACCTCGGGCAGGGCCGTGCGGACGACCTGCGTGGGCTGGTCGTCCGGGAACGCGCCGTGGGCAGCGGGCTCACGCTGCCCGACGGCGGAGCGCCCGTCCGCGAGGTCGGCGGCACCCTGGGCGCCGGCCTGGACCACGACGGGCTGGGGGCCGGTGTCCGGGCGCTCGGCAGCGCGGGACGGGGCGACCTGGCCGCGCACCGGCAGGGAGGACGGCCGGCGCGCGTTGTCGGAGATGCGCAGCAGGAGCCCGACCACGAGCCAGTTCGCGAGCAGGGACGAACCACCTTGCGCGACGAACGGCATGGTCAGACCCGTGAGGGGGATGATCCGGGTGATCCCGCCGATGACGACGAACAGCTGCCACGCCATGACGAACGCGAGGCCGCCCGCGAGGAGCTTGCCGAACCCGTCGCGGACGCCGATCGCGGTGCGCAGACCGCGCTCGACCAGGACGAGGTACATGACCAGGATCGCGAGCAGGCCCGTGAGCCCGAGCTCCTCGCCGAGCGAGGTGTAGATGAAGTCGGAGAACGAGTACGGCACCAGGCGGGGATAGCCCTCGCCCCAGCCCGTGCCGGTGAGCCCACCGTTGGCGAGACCGAACATGCCGCCCACGAGCTGGCCCGAGCCGCCCGGGTCACGGCCGTAGATCTCCGGGTCGAGGGGGTGCAGCCAGACGTCGACGCGGGCCTGCACGTGCGGGAAGGCCGAGGCTGCGACGACGGCGCCCACGGCGAACATGCTCAGACCGATCGCGACCCAGCTGAAGCGTTCGGTCGCGATGTACAGCATGGCCACGAAGAGGCCGAAGAACAGGAGGGAGGTCCCCAGGTCGCGCTCGAAGATCAGCACCGCCAGCGAGGCGGCCCAGACGATGACGAGCGGCCCCAGGTCCCGCAGGCGCGGGAGCTGGAGCCCGAGGACCTTGGGGCCGGCGAGCGCGAGCGTGTCCCGGTTGGTCACGAGATAGCCCGCGAAGAAGATCGCGAAGGCGATCTTGGCGAACTCCGCGGGCTGGAGCGACATGCCGGCGATGTTGACCCAGATGCGGGCGCCGTTGATGTTGCGCCCGATCACGGGGAGCAGAGGCAGCACGACGAGCACCAGGCCGACGATCATGGCCGTGTAGGAGTACTTCCGCAGCGTCCGGTGGTCCTTGAGGAGCCACACGACCACGCACGCCGCGATGACGCCGAGCGCCGTCCACATGAGCTGCTTGGACGCGAGGTCCTTGTCGCTGCCGACGAGCTTGCCGCCGATGTCGATGCGGTTGATCATCCCGAGGCCGATCCCGTTGAGGGCGATCGTGACCGGCAGGATGACCGGGTCGGCGTACGGGGCCTTGAGGCGCAGGACCACGTGCCCGACGACGGCGAGCGCGACGAGGCCCGCGCTGTAGACGTAGAAGTTGGTGGGCAGCTCGCCGAGCATCGACAGGCCGACGGAGGCGTAGGCGCCGATGCCGAGGGCGAGGGCGAGCACGAGCAGGCCCGCCTCGGCCCGCCGCGAGGGACGCACCTCGTGGGGCTCGACCGTCGCCATCAGGGGGCCGCCGGCGGGTCGGTCGTGGTCTCGGGGGGCACGGTGCCGTCGGCCGGGGCGGCAGGGTCCGTGGTCGTGTCGGCCGGGGGTGTGGTCGCTGCGGTGCCCGCGGGCTCCTGCGTGGAGGTGTCGGTCTCGGCCTGGGCGTCGGCGACGAGGCGCGCCGCGCGGTCACGGGCGTCGTCGAACGACGTGGCGCTGATGGTCTCGGTGAGCCGGTCGACGACGTAGGGCGGGAGGTCGTCGACCTTGTCCCCCGTGAGCTCGATCGGGGTCGAGAGCGTGAGGGGACCCGCGCTGGTGGGGATGCCCCGGAAGACCGCGACCTGGCCGTCGGACACGCCCACGTAGTACTGGTCCTGCGTCCACCGGTAGCCGTACAGGCCGCCCGCGCCGACGACACCGAGGATCGCGATCGTCACGACGGGGGCGATCCAGCGGCGCGGGCGCTTGCCCGGGCGCACGTCGGAGTCGTCGCCCGTCGCGTCGGTACCGTCCTGGGAGGCGTGCGCGGCATCCTCGGCAGAGGCCTCCGGGGAGTCCCCGGCGGACGTCGCGGCGGCGACGAGCGTGGCCGCACGTGCCGCGGGGCCGTCCTGCGCAGAGGTGGGACGGTCGCGGTCGATCGCGGCCGAGCCGACGACGACCGGCACGGTGGAGGGACCCGCGCCGTCGGCCAGGGTGTCGAGGTCGACGACGTCGGCCACGACGACCGTCACGTTGTCCGTGCTGCCGGCCCGGAGCGCGAGCTGGAGGAGCTGGTCGGCGCACTCGTCGGTGTCCGCGACGGTGCTCAGGGTGTGCTCGAGCGTCTCGATGCTCACGAACCCCGACAGGCCGTCCGAGCAGAGCATCCAGCGGTCGCCGGGGCGCGCCTCGCGCACCGACATGTCCGGTGTGAGGTCGACGTCGAAGTCGCCGAGGACCCGCATCACGACGTTGCGCTGCGGGTGGTACTCGGCCTCCTCCGGCGTGATGCGGCCCGTGTCGACGAGGTGCTGGACGAACGTGTGGTCGGTCGTGACCTGGTTCAGGACCCCGTCGCGCAGCAGGTACGCGCGCGAGTCGCCGAGGTGCGCCATCGCGAGCGCGTTGCCGCTGCGCAGGATCGCGGTGACCGTGGTGCCCATGCCGGCGAGCTCGGGGGTCACCTCGCTGCGCTCGACCAGGTCGAGACGCGCGCTGTCGATCGACGACTCGAGGTGGGACAGGGCGTCGTCGGGCCCGTGCGACTCCCCGTCGAGAGGCGCGAGCGCCGCGATGGCGAGCGAGGACGCGACGTCGCCGCCCGCGTGCCCGCCCATGCCGTCCGCGACGACGAGGAGGTGGGGACCCGCGTAGCCGGAGTCCTGGTTGTTCGAGCGGACGAGGCCGACGTCGGAGACCGCGGCGTACCTGAGTGCGATGTTCATGGCGCGCTACCGCTGCAGCTCGACGATGCTCTGCCCCACCCGCACGCTCACTCCGGGGGCGAGGGGCTGGATCCCGGTGATGCGCTGCTCGTTGATGTAGGTGCCGTTCGTCGAGCCGAGGTCCTCCACGTACCAGGTGCCACCCTGGGGGAAGATCCGGGCGTGCCGGGACGACGAGTAGTCGTCGTCGAGGACAAGGGTGCAGCTCGGGGCGCGGCCCAGCAGGATCGAGGACGCGGAGAGCGGGACCGTGGTCCCGCGCAGCGGGCCCGCGGTCACGACGAGCCGGGTGGGACCCGTCGGGGCCGGGGACGCGGGAGCAGCAGGGGTCGGGGCCGAGGGGACCGATGCCGCCGCACCGCGTCCGGCGGTGGGTGCGGTGCGGTGCGCGTCCTCGCGCCCCTTGCCCTTGCGTGCCGTGATCTTGGTGCCGTACAGGTCGCGTCGCAGCACACCGATCGCGGCGAACACGAACACCCACAGCAGGACCAGGTAGCCCAGCCGCAGCAGGGTGAACGTCAGCTCGGTCATGCGGGGTGGATCACCATTCCTCGTTCTCGGGCGCACCCGTCCAGAACATGATGCGGGTCCGCCCGATGGTCAGGCTGTTCCCGTCGAGCAGGGTAGCGGCCGGGACCTGGTGGCCCTCGACGAAGAGTCCGTTCGTGGAACCGAGGTCCGTCGCGATGACCCCGTCCGGAGTCACCCGGATCTCG
The DNA here is from genome assembly GCF_042726775.1 of Oerskovia sp. NPDC060287. Lineage (NCBI taxonomy): Bacteria > Bacillati > Actinomycetota > Actinomycetes > Micrococcales > Cellulomonadaceae > Oerskovia > Oerskovia sp. NPDC060287. The sequence continues at coordinate 3,438 of NZ_JBHXBO010000123.1, read as the reverse complement.
AGGTGACGGCGTGAGACCCCGGGGTCGTCGACGACGATGTCCGCCTCGGAGCCGCGGCCGATCACGGTCACGGGACCGGTCAGCAGGTACCGCTGGCCGTCGATGTCCACCAGGGGGTGGCGCGCGCTCGGCGCCGACACCGTCGCCGGGGCCACGTTCCCGCGCACGCTCGCCGAACGCAGCTGGAAGCGGCCCGTGTCGAGCGAGTCGTCCTGCTCGAAGGACACGCTGACCGGGCCGACGAACGCGTAGTGCTGCGACGCCGCGTGCTCGGTGACGTTGGCCGCGAGCTCGTCCGCGAGGGACTCGGCGCCCCACCCGTCGATCTGCGCGTAGTCGTCCGGTGACAGCTCGATGGTGAACTGGTTGGGCACCACGGTCCGGTCGCGGTCCACGACCGCAGCCCGGTCGTCGACCTCACGACGCAGAGCGCTCGCCAGCTCGACGGGCTTCACCTCGCTGCGTCCGACCTTGAACGCGTTGTTGACGACGCGTTCGACGCCCTTCTCGAAGCGATCCAGGACTCCCATGCCACCTCCTCCCTCATCGACGTTCCCTCGACCGGGGTACACGGTCCCCGGGCAGACTACCTAGATCGTAACGACCCGGAGCCTCGACGGGCCGGGAATCTCCCGGAATCGAGGGGGAGATCGCGGGGAGATCGGGTGACTCGGGCGTGAGCCGCTCCGTGGAGCGGCTAGTGTTCTCTCTGGTGCACCACCGGGTTCAGGCTCGGCTGGGGCGCAGGTGGAAGAGCGCACGAGGACGGCCGGACGACCGATGCACGGTTGGGTCTGCTGTCGTGATAATCTTCTGCGGCACGCGCGAGTGGCGGAATGGCAGACGCGCTAGCTTCAGGTGCTAGTGTCCGAAAGGGCGTGGGGGTTCAAGTCCCCCCTCGCGCACGTGAGAAGGGTTTCGGCTTTCGAGCCGGTTCGCCTTCGGGAAGTCCCGGTCAGGTTCTCCTGGCCGGGATTTTTTGCGTCCGGAGGCGGGCGTGGGCGGTCGTGGGCGCGGTCGGTGGCCGCAGTGACGGGCCACTGCGCGGTGCGCCAGCCGGATGTGCGCTGACCTGGGGTTGTGCGGCTGTTTCGTGGCGCGACGGTGCGTCCGGGTGGTGCGGGGCCGGGTGGGCGGGGTGCTCAGGTGGTGGTCGTTCGGGTGCGGCGTGTGCCTGGTGGGGCCCGACGGTGTCCGCGGGCGGATCGGGTGGTGCGGCCGAGGGGCCGGTCGGACGAGGCTGCGTGAACGAGTCCGAGGCCGCGCGATCGTCTGATGGCCCGTGGTTCCCGCCTCCCCCATACAGGCCAGCACAGTGGTTCGTCTCTCTTGGGTAATTGGTCTCGACGAGGGGGTCGGCGGACTCGATGGGCTGGAGGGGGAGGCGTCATGTGGTGATCGGCGTGGTTTTGGAGCCACACGCTGTTGTCGGTCGCTCCTTCGAGGCACGTGCGAGTAAGTGTGCCTGGAAGCGCGGATTGGGTGTGCCTGAGAGGCGTTGGAGTCTCGGCCCGGTACGGCTTCGCGACGGAGGGGCGCAGCGGCCACCAGCTAAGGCGGCGAGGGGCTTCGTTGAAACTGTGGCGCGCTGCGCGGCTGTAGGCCCGTTGCGGCCGTTGCCGGCCTAACGCGCGTTGAGGCATTAATCGTGACGATGCAGGTCAGGTGGCATGTTCTCAGTCAATCATTGTCGAGCAGTGACCCGGAGGGCTACTATCGCGCTCAGATGCGAACCGCACCGGTGAGCACGATCAATGGAAGGGCACACCATGCCGAAGGGTCACCTCTGCCCCGTCTGTGGGACGCACACGCTTCAGCCGTACACCACCAACCAGCTCAAGTGCTCGAGCTGCCTCGCCGTCTTCAAGAAGTAGTCACGTGTGGCGGCTGTCGTTCGCTGAGGCAGCCGCCGCTGACCACAAGCCCTTGGCTGGGTCTGCCCCGGGACCGGTCGGCTCCTGGCCTGTGAGGACTGAGGTCCTTACTGGATGGAGGTTCGCCATGCCTAGATTTTCCGAACGTTCCATGACGACGTGGTCGCGATCGACCGTAAGGGCGAGTCGCCGATCCGGCAGGTCGCACGTGAAGCTGTTCTCGGTTTCGAGAGCAGCGAACTTCTGAAAGTCCCGGTCGGGATACTCCGGCTCGGACTTTCGTCGTTTCTGGGTGGTTCGTGCGGTCCCGTAGGGTCTCGCGAAGAGGCGATGCGCGACGGCGCGGTCTGCGTGGTGCTGATCGGGCTGGCCCGGCGGGTGGTCGGGCTGACTTCGGGCCGTACTGGGGCGTACTGACCTGTCCGGCGGTTCTGCCGGTGTTTCAGGTGGTCGGGTTGTGGCGGGTCTTGCCGACCGTGCGAGGTGGTCCTCGAGGGGCTCGGTGCGTAAGCGGGTGGTGTAGCCGATGGGGCGGTCGTCTGTGGGCTTGTCGAGGTATCGGCGTAACCACCCGCGGGGAACGCGACGTCCTCCGGGTCTGGACCGGCGACGGCGGCGAGGGTGCGAAGTTCAGGCTCAACGTCCTGACGGAGTTCAAGAAACGGGGGCGTGGCAGACGAGTGCATCGCGGTCCGCGACGGCCTCAAGGGCCTGTCGGAAGCGATCACGACCCTGTGGGAGATCGCGCAGGTTCAGACCTGCGTGTTCCACATGATCCGCAACACGCGACATCTCTCGAGAGCGGTGGTCCGATTTGGGGCACAGCGACCAGTACTGACCCGATCTGAGAGGCGCGGACTCGGGGGCGGAGCGCTCCCAGAACCGCAACACGCGCCAACCCGCGGCGGTGAGCGCCTCCGTCGTCTCGGCATCCCGCGCCCTGTTTTGACGCAGCTTGGTATTCCACCATTGCGAGTAGGAGCGCGGGTTTGTGCCGTGGTGGGCAACTATGGCAGAAGCACCCGTCGATGACGATTTCGACCTTCTTCTTCGTGAACGCAATGTCCTCCAACGATGCCGTCAACCAATTGGTACCGCGCGCACCGACTCGCGTCCCGCGGCTGACAGTGTGCCTGGCCCGTCCTGCCAGGTGTGCCTGAGCGTCGCTGGGGTCGCATGTCTGTGCAGGTCAGCCAGTTCCCGAAACCCCCCACGTGAAAAGGTTTTCGGCTTTCGAGCCGGTTCACCTTCGGGAAGTCCCCGTCAGTTCTCCTGGCCGGGATTTTTTGCGTCCCGGGGCGGGTCGTGGCAGGAACGTGCGGATGGTTCGGTTCTGGTCGAGAAGTGAGTAGATGCCCCTGATCCGGACGATTCAGGGGCAACTACTCACTTCTCGCAGGACCTTCGGGCCCCTCGGCCCCGTCGGGACCCGTCTCCAGCACCCGTCCTCCCCGCAAGCCCCCACCCACATGCCCCCACCGCCAGCCCGGGGCCCAGCCGTCGGTGGCCGGGTGATGAGCCCCCTGCGCAGCACCGACGCACGCGAGGCCCCGGATCCCAGATC
>NZ_JBHXBO010000122.1:0-12447 GCF_042726775.1 Oerskovia sp. NPDC060287 | reverse complement strand
GTCGTCGTCTTGTGCCAGGCCGACGACCTCGTGTCCGCGCCGGATCGCCGCGCCGAGTTCGACAGCACGCTGTTCCAGGACCCGTGGGCCACACCCCTCTCCCGTGCCGGCGCGGTGCCCGTGCGTGAGGTTCGTGGGGGCGAGAGACCTGCGCCGGGTGCGACGTCGGGTCTGTCCGGGTGCGCCCGGATCGTCCTGTGACGTGGATCGCGGGCGAACGGGACCGACTTGGTGATCGATAACGAGTCGGTTACGGTCGAGTGTCCCGCGTGCAGAAGTCGCCTTGGTGTGATCGAGCGCGGGCGCCGTGTCGGCAGGCTGCACAGCCCAGGACCCGACACCCTGGACCGCCGGATCGGCTGGTCGAGCCCCTGGAGCGACCCCGTCGCCTCGCGCCGTGCGCGGACCAGGGCAGCGCCGCAGTGCGCGCCTCGACCCCCCGTGCCCGGACAGCACGACGACTGGACCCGAGTGAAGAACCCCTTCCGCACCGCCGGTGCGCGCAGCGCGCACCCCGCTCCTCTCACACCTTCCGACACCACGGCCCCCGAGGACACCTCGCCTGCCGGCGTCGAGGCACAGGCCTCCGCCCCCACAGCCACCAAGCGCCGCCGCTGGCCCCTGATCGCCGGTGCGACGGCCGTCGCGCTCGTCGCGACCGGAGCGGTCGCCTACGGCAGCGCCAAGAAGACCGTCGAGCTCGACGTCGACGGCCAGATCACCTCGGTCAGCACGTACGCAGGATCGGTCGAGGGCCTCCTCGCCGAGGAGGGTGTGCGCGTGACCGACCGCGACCTGGTCGCTCCCGCGGCCGACGCGCCCCTGAAGAACGGTGCCGACGTCGTCGTGCGCTACGGACGGCAGGTGACCGTGCAGACCGACGGCGCCCAGAGCGACGTGTGGCTCACCGCGCTCGACGCCGACGAGGCGCTCGAGACGCTCGCGGCGCGCGGCGGCGACGTGCGCCTCGTGGCCTCGCGCTCGGCGGCCGACGGCCGCGCCGAGCTCCCGGTGCGCCTCGACGCGGACGGGCCCGTCAACGTCGTCGCCGACGGCGTGACCCGGACGGCCCCGGACGGGTCGATCGGCGTGGACGCGATCCTCGAGCAGCAGGGCATCGTCCTGGGCGAGCACGACCGCGTCTCGGTGGCCCGCGACGCGTCGGCAGACCCCGCGGTGTCCCTCGTCGTCCACCGCGTGGTCGTCACGGACCTGCCGACCACGACCCCGATCCCGTTCGAGACCACCGTCCAGGAGGACGCGAACGTCTACGAGGACGAGGCCCCGACGGTCGCCCAGGAGGGCGTCGAGGGCGTGCACACGCTCGTCGAGCGCGTGACCACGGTCGACGGCGTCGAGGAGTCCCGCGAGGTCGTCTCGGACGGCGTCACGTCCGAGCCCGTCGCCAAGATCGTGGTGCAGGGCACCAAGGAGCGGCCGAGCGGCCCGGCAGCGGCCGGGTCGGCACGCGAGATCGGGCGCCAGCTCGTCGCGGCCCGCGGCTGGGGCGGCGAGCAGTTCGCGTGCCTCGACAAGCTCTGGACCAAGGAGAGCAACTGGAACTCGTCGGCGACCAACCCGTCGTCGGGCGCGTACGGGATCCCGCAGTCCCTGCCCGCCTCCAAGATGGCGAGCGCCGGGGCCGACTGGCGGACCAACCCCGCGACCCAGATCACCTGGGGCCTCAACTACATCGCGGGCAGCTACGGCACCCCGTGCGCCGCGTGGTCCCACTCGCAGGCGAGCAACTGGTACTGAGCTCGCGCAGGCGGACGTCGGTACCGAGCCGCCGAGCACCGCTCGCCGGCGGGACCGGTGCAGGCCGTCGAGCACCGCTCGCGGCGGCCTGCACCGGTCCAACCGGTAGGCTTCCCCGCATGAACGACACCCCCAACGCCCTGCTCGGTCCGGCACAGATCCGCGACCTGGCAGGGCGTCTGGGCGTGCGGCCCACCAAGACGCTCGGACAGAACTTCGTGCACGACGGCGGGACGGTCCGCAAGATCGTCCGGACCGCGGGGATCGGCGCGGGGGACCGGGTGGTCGAGGTCGGGCCGGGCCTGGGCTCGCTCACCCTGGGCCTGCTCGAGGTGGGCGCGAGCGTCGTCGCGGTCGAGATCGACCCGCCCCTCGCGCAGCAGCTCGCCGCGACCGTGGCCGTGCACCAGCCCGACGCCGCAGACCGCCTGACGGTCGTGGCCGCGGACGCGCTCGAGGTCACCGAGCTCCCGGGCGAGGCGCCCACGGCGCTCGTCGCGAACCTGCCCTACAACGTGGCCGTCCCCGTCCTGCTGACCTTCCTCGAGCGCTTCGACTCGCTCGAGCGTGTCCTGGTCATGGTCCAGGCCGAGGTCGCGGACCGGCTCGCCGCCCCGCCCGGGAGCCGCACGTACGGCGTGCCGTCGGTCAAGGCCGCCTGGTACGCCTCGGCCCACCGTGCCGGGACCGTGGGGCGCAGCGTGTTCTGGCCCGTGCCGAACGTGGACTCCGCGCTCGTGGCGCTCGACCGCCGCGAGCCCCCGGCCACGACGGCGACGCGCGAGGAGGTCTTCGCGGTCGTCGACGCGGCCTTCGCCCAGCGCCGCAAGATGCTCCGTTCGGCCCTCGCGGGGATCGCGGGCTCGTCGGCTGCTGCGGTCGAGGCCCTCGAGCGTGCGGGCGTCGACCCGACGGCGCGCGGCGAGCGGCTCACGGTCGAGGAGTTCGCGCGCATCGCGGAGCAGCTCCCGCTCGTGCAGGCCGAGGCGGCCGCTTCCGCAGGCGAGCACCCGGAACGACCTGGCACAGTGGACGCGTGAGCCCCCACCTGTCCGCCGCGCCTCCGGTCTCCGTCCGGGTCCGGGCGCCCGGGAAGGTCAACCTGTCGCTGCGCGTCGGGGCACGCCAGGAGGACGGGTATCACCCTCTCGTGACGATCTTCCAGGCGGTCTCGCTCGTCGAGGAGGTCACGGCGACGCTCGAGACCCCCGGCGCCGGCCTGTCGTTGACGGTCTCGGGGGCGCAGGCCGAGCGCGTGCCGGTCGACGAGACGAACCTGGCGTGGCGGGCCGCGGAGTCCCTGGCGCGCTACACGGGCGTGGACGCCGACGTCCGGCTGCACATCCACAAGGGCGTGCCCGTCGCGGGCGGCATGGCGGGCGGCTCGGCCGACGCCGCGGCCGCGCTCGTGGCGTGCGACCTGCTGTGGGAGACGGGTCTGTCGCGGGCCGAGCTGTCCGACCTCGCGGCCGGGCTCGGCTCGGACGTCCCGTTCGGGCTCGTGGGTCACACGGCCGTCGGGACCGGGCGGGGGCACCTGCTGACGCCCGCGATGGCCCGGGGGGAGTTCCACTGGGCGTTCGCGGTCCGGGACGAGGGCCTGTCGACCGCCAAGGTGTTCCAGACGTTCGACGAGGTCGTGGGTGGGACCCCCGACGTCGAGCTGTCGGACGACACCGAGCTCATGCAGGCCCTGCGCGCGGGCGACCCCGTGGGCCTGGGCCGCGCCCTGCACAACGACCTGGAGCCGGCGGCGCTCGCCATGGCCCCCGAGCTCGGCCGGACGCTCGAGGTCGCTCACGAGGTGGGCGCGCTCGGCGTGATCGTCTCGGGCTCTGGCCCCACGGTCGCGGCGCTCGCCCGCAGCAGGCAGCACGCGCTCGCGATCGCGGCCTCCTGGACGGCCGCAGGCGTCGCCGACTCGGTGCACTGCGCCACGGGCCCGACGTCGGGCGCGCGCGTCCTGGCCTCCTGACCGTCCGCGCTCGGCCGGACCGGGCGCGGCGCGTGGCCGGAGGCGGACCTCGGTCGACGGCACGTGCAGGCCGAGCCCGCGGCTCGCTGCTCGCGGGGGCCGGTGCGGGGCAGCCCTCCCCGGGGTCCCGGCACCCGATGCCCGGCGCGTATCCTCGCTAAGGCACTTCTCCCTCTCGAAGGAACTCATGGCACACCTCCTCGGCGCCGACGACATCCGTCTCGTCGTCGGCACCCGCACCCTGCTCGACGGCGTGAGCCTGGGCCTCGACGACGGCGACCGCGTGGGCGTCGTCGGCCCCAACGGGGCCGGGAAGTCGACGCTGCTGCGCCTCCTCGCGGGGACCGCCGTGCCCGACGCCGGACGTGTCACCCGGGTGGGCGGGCTGCGGATCGGCATGCTCGACCAGCGCGACGAGTCGCCCGCGGGCACGAGCATCCGCGACCTGGTCCACGGCGAGTCGGCCGAGCACACGTGGGCGGGCGACGCGGGCATCCGTGCGGTCCACGCGGGCCTGCTCGGCGACCTGGACCTCGACGCCCCGGCGAACACCCTCTCGGGTGGGCAGCGTCGGCGCGTGGCGTTGGCGGCCCTGCTGGTCGCCGACCACGACGTGCTGTTCCTCGACGAGCCCACCAACCACCTCGACGTCGAGGGCGTCGCGTGGCTCGCCGAGCACCTGCAGGCGCGGTACGCGCGCCCCGGTGCCCGAGGAGCGCTCGTGGTCGTGACGCACGACCGCTGGTTCCTCGACGCGGTGTGCACGCGCATGTGGGAGGTCACGGGCGACGGGACGGGAGCGGTCGAGGGGTACGAGGGCGGGTACGCGGCCTACGTCCTGGCCCGTGCCGAGCGGGCCCGGACCGCCGCCGTCACGGCCGAGAAGCGCAACAACCTGCTCCGCAAGGAGCTGGCCTGGCTGCGCCGCGGGGCCCCCGCCCGCACGTCCAAGCCCAAGTTCCGGCTCGACGCGGCCGCGGCGCTCATCGCCGACGAGCCGAACCCGCGCGACACGCTCGAGCTCACGCGCATGGCCACGCGCCGCCTCGGCAAGGACGTGCTGGACCTCGAGGACGTCACGGTCCGCATGCCGGCTCGCGACGGGGATCCCGACGCTGCGGAGAAGGTCCTGTTCGACGACGTCACGTGGCGCCTCGGCCCGGGCGACCGCTACGGCGTGGTCGGGGTCAACGGCGCGGGCAAGACGACGCTCCTGCGCCTGCTGGCCGGGCGGCTGGCGCCGACCGCGGGCACGGTCAAGCGCGGCAAGACGATCCACGTCGCCGAGCTGACCCAGGACGTCGACGAGCTCGACGAGATCGGCGGCCTGCGGGTCGTGGAGGTCATCGAGCAGGAGAAGCGCACGGTCGCGGTCGACGGCAAGGAGCTCACGGCGGCCCAGCTCGTCGAGCGCCTCGGGTTCACGCGCGAGCGTTCGCAGACCCTGGTCCGTGACCTGTCGGGCGGCGAGCGCCGCCGTCTGCAGCTCCTGCGCCTGCTTGTCGGCGAGCCCAACGTGCTGCTGCTCGACGAGCCCACCAACGACCTCGACACCGACACCCTGGCAGCCATCGAGGACCTCCTCGACGGCTGGCCCGGGACGTTGATCGTGGTCTCGCACGACCGCTACCTGCTCGAGCGGGTCTGCGACCGCGAGGTCGCGCTCCTGGGCGACGGGACCATCCGCGACCTGCCGGGCGGGGTCGAGGAGTACCTCGCGCTGCGCAAGGCCGCGATCGCCGCGTCAGCGGGGTCGTCGCGTGCGGGCGGGACCCGTGCGGGGGCGACCGCCTCCGAGACCGGTGCGTCGTCGTCGGGCACGGGGAGCACGGGCGACGCGACGGACGCCCAGCCCGCCCCCTCGGGAGCGGACGTGCGCGCAGCGAAGAAGGAGATCGGTCGCATCGAGCGTCGCCTGTCCAAGATCGCCGAGCTCGAGGCGCGCCTGCACGACAAGATGGCTGCCCAGGCGACCGACCACGCGGCGGTCCTCGACCTCGACAAGCAGCTCCGGGAGCTCGCGGACGAGAAGGAGACGCTCGAGACCGAGTGGATGGAAGCGGCCGAGCTGCTTGACTGACGCCTGCCCCGCCCCTCGCCCATCGCTCAGCGGGAAGCGGTCACGCCTCGAACTGACCCACGACGGTGCGCAGCAGGTTCGCGAGGCCCAGCCGGTCCGCGGGCTCGAGCGCCGCGAGGACCTCGCGCTCGACGGCCAGCAGGTCCGTCATGGCGGCGTCGACGCGCTCGAGGCCCTCGGGCGTGAGCTCGACGAGCACGCCGCGGCGGTCGTCGGGGGAGCGGTGCCGCTGCACCAGGCCGCGGGCCTCGAGGCGGTCGATCCGGTTGGTCATGGTGCCGCTCGTGACGAGCGTCTGCGTGATGAGGGCGCCGGGCGAGAGGCGGTACGGCTCGCCCGCCCGGCGCAGCGCGGACAGCACGTCGAACTCCCAGGTCTCCAGGTGGCCGCGCGCGAACGCGCTGCGGCGCGCGAGATCCAGGTGCCGGGCCAGCCGGCTGACGCGGGAGAACACGGTGAGCGGCTCGACGTCCAGGTCCGGACGCTCGCGCTGCCAGGCGTCGACGATGCGGTCGACCTCGTCCGGGTGCGGGTGCTGCATGACGTGAGGCTACTCGACATTCCTCGACATCAAGAGTCTTGACGGGCCTCCCGCCCCCGCACGGGCCCCTGTCAGCTCGCGCGCAGGGCGTCCCTGAGCTTGATCCGCCCCCCGGTGCGGAGCACCGCGTTCGAGTAGATCTTGCCCGCGAGCCACACCAGGACCGGCACGAGGGCCAGCGACAGGCCGACCGCGAGCAGGATCTCCCACGTCTCGACCGTGCCCAGCGCGATGCGGATGGGCATGAGCAGCGGCGAGCAGAACGGGACGTAGGACAGCCACACGACCAGCGGGTTCTCGGGGTCCCACGGGCCGATCGAGATCCCGATGATGTACGGGATCATCATGAGCATCAGGACCGGGGTGATGACCGATCCCACGTCCTCCTGGCGCGAGACCAGGGCCGCGAGCGCCGCCAGTGCGAGCGAGTACATGACGAACCCGATCACGAACCAGACGAGCACCCAGGCCGCGGTCGCGCCCAGGTTCACGCTGCTCGCGTCGACGAGCCCCAGGGCGAACGCCGTCCCGACGCCGCCCCCGACGACCACGACGAGCTGGATCAGCCCGATCGCGCCGATGCCCAGGACCTTGCCCGCCATGAGCTGCCACGGGCGGATCGTCGCGAGCAGCAGCTCGACCACGCGGCTCGTCTTCTCCTCCACGACGCCCTGCGCCACGAGCTGCCCGCACGTCATGAGCGCGATGAAGATGAGGATGCCGCCGACCATGCCCGTCACGACCTGGGCAGGGTCCCGCTCCTCGGCAGGTTCGAGCGCCTCGACCGTGGGGGCCGCGGACGCGATCTCCTGCGCGACGGCGGACGGGTCGCCGCCCAGGGCGGTGATGGCACCGGAGAGCGCGGCCTGCTGGGCCAGGCCGGTGAAGACGGGGGCCAGGGTCGTGCCGAGCTCCTCCTCGACCACGACCGTGAAGGACTCGGGCGTGCCGGTCACGAGCGCGTCGAGCGTGCCGTCGGCGACCTGCTCCCGGCCGTCGGTCTCCGAGACCTGGCTGACCTGGATCTCGGTGCCGACCGCGCCGCCCGCGGCCTCGAGCTGCGGGCCCAGGGCCTCGGCGCCCGACGTGACGCCGACCTTCTGGGCCGCAGGACCCTGGTCGCCCACGACGCTCAGCAGGAAGCCGCCGAGCACCACCCCCACGAGCAGGGCGACCGTGGTCCAGACGAACGCCTTGGACCGGATGCGTGTCGAGATCTCCCGGCCGGCCACGAGCGAGACCGCGCCCCACGTGCTCACGGGCGAGTGGGGCTGGTGTGCTGGGGGCTGTCGCACGGCGCTCATGCCGAGACCTCCTGCCGGGTCGAGGGGGTCGTGGGGTCGTCGTCGGCCGGCCCGCCGGACGGTGGGGCGTCGTCGCTGCTCACGACGTGGCGGAAGAGCTCGGTCAGCGACGGGCGCTGCGGCGTGAACTCGCGCACGGGCCCCGTCGCCAGGGCGGCGCGCAGCACCGCCTGCTCGGCCCCGTCCTGCGGCGAGTCGACCTCGACGAAGGTCCTGGCGCCGTCGTACCGCAGGACACGGACACCCGGGAGCTCGGACGCCCAGCCGGGTGGCGCGGCCGGGGCGTCGACGACCCACTGCGGGCGCTGCGTCGCGCGCAGCTCCTCGATCCCGCCGACCTCGACCATCTCGCCCGCCTTGACGATCCCCACGCGGTCGCACAGCCGCTCGACCAGGTCGAGCTGGTGCGAGGAGAAGACGACGGGCACGCCGGCGGCGGCGCGGTCGCGCAGGACGCCGCTCATGACGTCGACCGCGACGGGGTCCAGGCCGGAGAAGGGCTCGTCGAGCACCAGGATGTCGGGGTCGTGCACGAGCGCGGCGGCGAGCTGCACGCGCTGCTGGTTGCCGAGCGAGAGCTTCTGGACCTCGTCGCCGCGGCGCGCGTCGATCCCCAGGACCTGCGTCCAGTGCTCCATCGCGGAGCGGGCCGCGGCGGTGCCCAGCCCGTGCAGCCGGGCCAGGTAGACGAGCTGGTCGTCGACCTTCATCTTGGGGTAGAGCCCGCGTTCCTCGGGCATGTAGCCGATCCGACGGCGCATGGCCAGGTCGAGCGCGCGGCCGTCCCACCGGACCTCGCCCGAGTCGGGCGCGAGCACCCCGAGCGCGATGCGCATGGTCGTCGTCTTGCCCGCCCCGTTCGAACCGACGAAACCGAAGATCTCCCCGGCCCCCACCGCGAAGGACATGTCGCGCAGGGCGCGCACGGTCCCGTAGGTCTTGTTCAACCTGTCGATCTCGAGAGTCGCCATGAACCAACGAAACCACGGACGGCACGAGCCGTCACGGGCGGAATGTCACGGGCTTCGCCTCGTGGCGGGGCCGGGCAGAGGCCCGGGGAGCGCAAGGCCGCGCTCAGTCCTCGGGGCGCGGCTTGCTCGTGAGCGCGGGCTTCTTCTCCATGCCGGACAGGCCGTTCCACGCGAGGTTCACCAGGTGCGCCGCGACGTCGGCCTTCTTGGGGCTACGGACGTCGAGCCAGTACTGGCCCGTCAGGGCGACCATGCCCACGAGCATCTGCGCGTAGATGGGGGAGACCCGGGGGTCCAGGCCGCGCCGCTTGAACTGGTCCGCGAGCAGGTGCTCGACCTGCGTCGCGACGTCGCCGATGAGGCTCGAGAACGTCCCGGTCGCCTGGGCGACGGGCGAGTCGCGCACGAGGATGCGGAAGCCGTCCTCCGACGTCTCGATGTACGTCAGGAGGGCCAGCGCCGTGCGCTCGAGCAGGACCTTGGGATGCCCGCCGGACGACAGCGCGCCCGTGAGCGCCGAGGTCAGGCCCTGGATCTCGCGGTCGACGATGACCGCGTAGATGCCCTCCTTGCCCCCGAAGTGCTCGTAGACGACGGGCTTGGACACCTCGGCGCGCGCGGCGATCTCCTCGACGCTCGTGCCCTCGAAGCCCTTCTCGGCGAACAGGACGCGGCTCACCTGCAGAAGCTGTTCGCGGCGCTGGCTCGCCGTCATGCGGGATCTGGGAGGTCGTCTGGAGTCTGCTGCCACGGGTCCATCATGCCGTGCTCGCCTCGTCACGGGGGGTGCCTGCCCCTTTCGCGAGGTGTGCCCGTGCCGGCGTGGTCGGGGCGCGCGCCGCGCCGGGAGGGACGCGAGGCCCAGGAGTGACGTCCTCCTCACACGTTCTCCTCACGTTCAGGTGCCGTTCGGGCGTGGAGCACGGCGTCGGACCTGGCAGACTGTTCCACGGACGAGCGATGGCGCGCGCGGTCGGGGGTCGCCCCGCGGGTGTGCGCGTGTGTCCGGTCCGTTCCGCCTTGGTGTAATCGGCAGCACAAGGGTTTTTGGTGCCTTTAGTCCAGGTTCGAGTCCTGGGGGCGGAGCTCGTGCAACCAACCCGATGGGAGCCCCAGTGACCGACGCTGTGCCCGACGCACCGCCAGTGCCAGCCGCAGTCATCGTCCTTGCCGCTGGTGCCGGGACGCGGATGAAGTCCGCGACCCCCAAGGTGCTCCACCCGCTCGCCGGGCGCAGCATGCTCGGCCACGCGATGGTCGCTGCGCGCGACCTGTCACCGCAGCGGATCGCCGTCGTGGTCCGACACGAGCGCGACCTCGTGGCCGCCGCCGCGCTCGAGGTCGTCCCGACGGCTCTCGTGGTCGACCAGGACGACGTGCCCGGCACCGGGCGAGCCGTCCAGTGCGCGGTCGAGGCGCTCGACGTCCGGGCGCAGGCCGAGGCAGCGGTCCACGGCGTGCCGATCGGGCACGAGGGACGCGGACCGGTCGAGGGGCTCGAGGGGTCGGTCGTCGTCCTCGCGGGCGACATCCCGCTCCTGGACGCCGCGACGCTCTCCGAGCTGCTGGCCGAGCACCACTCGGGCGGCAACGCGGTCACGGTCCTGACGACCGAGGTCGACGACGCCACGGGCTACGGCCGGATCGTGCGTGACGCGCAGGGCGGCGTGCTGAGCATCGTCGAGCACAAGGACGCGACCCCCGAGCAGCGCGCCATCCGCGAGATCAACTCGTCGGTCTACGTGTTCGACGCCGGGATCCTGCGCGGCGCGCTGCGCCAGGTCACGCAGGACAACTCGCAGGGCGAGGTCTACCTGACCGACGTCCTGCAGATCGCCCGCGAGGGCGGCGGACGCGTCGGCGCGCTGCGCGTGGCCGACCCGCTGCTCGTCGAGGGCGCGAACGACCGCGCGCAGCTCGCGACGCTGCGCGCCGAGCTCAACCGGCGCATCCTCACGCGCTGGATGCTCGACGGCGTGACCGTGATCGACCCGGCCACGACCTGGGTCGACGTCGACGTGGACCTGGGGCACGACGTGACGTTGCTGCCGGGCACCCAGCTGCACGGCGCGACCACGGTCGGAGCGGGCTCGACGATCGGCCCCGACACGACGCTCACGGACATGGAGATCGGCGCGGGGGCCACGGTGGTCCGCACGCACGGCAGCCTGTCGGTCATCGGTGACGGCGCGAGCGTCGGCCCCTTCGCCTACCTGCGCCCCGGCACGATCCTGGGCGAGAAGGGCAAGATCGGTACGTTCGTCGAGACCAAGAACTCGACGATCGGGACCGGCTCCAAGGTGCCGCACCTGTCCTACGTGGGCGACGCGACGATCGGTGAGCACACCAACATCGGCGCCGCGAGCATCACGGTCAACTACGACGGTGTCTCCAAGCACCGCACGGTCATCGGTTCGCACGCCCGGACCGGCGCGGACAACATGTTCGTCGCCCCGGTGACGGTGGGCGACGGGGCCTACACGGCCGCCGGCTCCGTGATCCGTCGCGACGTGCCGGCCGGCGCGCTCGGCGTGAGCGGTGCACCGCAGCGCAACGTCGACGGCTGGGTCGCCCGCCGTCGTCCCGGCACGGCCGCTGCGGAGGCCGCGGCCCGCGCGCACGAGACCGACGACGAGACACCTCCGCCGCTGGGCGCCCAGGCCCAGGCGCAGCTCGCCGAGGCGTCCGCGACGCCCCCGGCCCCCCGACCGACCCCCGTGCCTGCCAGCCCGGGCGTCCCCACCGTCCCTGACGGATCCACCACCACGACCAGCAGCACGAACGAAGGGTCTTCCCCACGATGAGCAGCACGATCGCCGGCACCGGGGACAAGTCCCTCGTCCTCGCCTCCGGGCGCGCGCACCCCGAGCTCGCCAAGGACGTCGCGCGGGAGCTGGGCATCGACCTGCTCCCCACGACCGCGTACGACTTCGCCAACGGCGAGATCTACGTGCGCTTCGGGGAGAGCGTCCGCGGCGCGGACATCTTCCTCCTGCAGAGCCACACCGCGCCGATCAACCAGTGGATCATGGAGCAGCTGCTCATGGTCGACGCGGCCAAGCGCGCCTCGGCCAAGACCATCACGGTCGTCCAGCCCTTCTACGGCTACGGTCGCCAGGACAAGAAGCACCGTGGGCGCGAGCCCATCTCGGCCCGTCTCATGTCGGACCTCTTCCGCACCGCGGGTGCCGACCGCCTCATGAGCGTCGACCTGCACGCCGCGCAGACCCAGGGCTTCTTCGACGGCCCGGTGGACCACCTGTGGGCCATGCCGATCCTCACGGACTACGTCCGCACGCGCGTCGACACGACCAACGTCACGGTCGTCTCGCCCGACGCGGGTCGTATCCGCGTGGCCGAGCAGTGGGCCGCCAAGCTCGGCGGGGGCCCGCTCGCGTTCGTCCACAAGACGCGCGACATCACGCGCCCCAACCAGTCCGTGGCCAACCGCGTCGTCGGTGACGTCGAGGGGCGCGACTGCGTCCTGGTCGACGACCTGATCGACACGGGCGGCACCATCGCAGAGGCCGTCAAGGTGTGCCTCGCGGCAGGTGCCAAGTCGGTCATCGTCGCGGCGACGCACGGCGTGCTGTCCGACCCGGCGGCCCAGCGCCTGTCCGAGTGCGGTGCGAGCGAGGTCGTCGTGACCGACACGCTCCCGATCGCCGCGGAGAAGCGCTTCCCGCAGCTCACGGTCCTCTCGATCGCGCCCCTCATCGGCCGCGCGATCCGTGAGGTCTTCGACGACGGCTCGGTCACGTCGCTGTTCGACGGCAACAGCTGAGTCCGGCTCCGTCCGACGGCCCGGTCCCTCGACT
>NZ_JBHXBO010000121.1:0-12551 GCF_042726775.1 Oerskovia sp. NPDC060287 | reverse complement strand
GAGCACGAGGTTGCGGCCGCTACCCGCCCGAGAACGACCGCAACCTCGTGCTCGGCACCCAGATGACCGGAGCGCACGAGCCATCACCCCACGATTCATAGCCTCCGCATAGGTTCGTGACAGCACGACCCCAGAGCCGCTCCCTACCGTCGCCCTCATTGACCGTCGCGCCCTCGTGCGCGCAGGACGTGAGGGAGAACATGGGCAAGCTGCTCAGACGCACGAGCACCAGGACGCGGGTGATCGCCGGGGCGCTCGCGCTGGCGCTCGTGGCCGGTGCCGTCTACTGGTTCGTGCTCCGCCAACCCTCGTCGGCCGCCGCCGCACCCGAGGCGACCACGCAGTCGGTCGCCGCGAGCCTCGGCACGGTCCAGCAGAGCGTCACGACGACCGCGACCCTGACCCCGAGCGTCCAGGAGGAGGTGTCGTTCGCCGGGTCGGGCACCGTGACGGCCGTCGACGTGCAGGCAGGCGACACGGTCGAGGCGGGCCAGGCGCTCGCGACGATCGACACCCTGCAGCTCGACGCCGCGGTCCTGTCCGCGAAGGCCGACCTCGCCGAGGCGCAGGCGACGCTCGCCGACAGCCAGGACTCGTCCGACGGCTCGGCCGCCGACCTCGCGCGCATCAGCGCGGACCAGGCGCAGGTCGAGGTCGCGCAGTCAGCGGTCACCGCGGCCGAGGCGGCGCTCGCGGGCGCGACGCTCACGGCCCCTGCCGCGGGCCTCGTGACCGAGGTCAACGTGTCGGTGGGGCAGGCCGTCACGGGCTCGACGACGTCGAGCACGTCCGGTTCCGGTGCGGACTCCGGCACCACGGGCGCAGCCGGCGGGTCCGCCCCGGGGGCGACGAGCAGCACCACGACCACCTCGTCGGGCGCGGCCTTCGTGATCGTGGGCACCGACGCCTGGGAGGCGACGGCCACGGTGGGCGACTCCGACCTGCCCCACCTCGCGGTCGGCAACCAGGTCGAGCTCACGGTCGACGGGCTCGAGGACACGGTCTTCGGCACGGTCGCGACGATCGGTCTGCTGCCCTCGACGTCGTCGGGCACCGCGACGTACCCGGTCACGATCTCCGTGACGGGCTCGCCCGAGGGCCTGCACGACGGTGTGACCGCAGACGCCGAGATCATCTACGAGCGCCGCACCGACGTGCTCACGGTCCCGAGCGCCGCGGTGCGCACGGTCGACGGCGAGTCGGTCGTCACGCAGGCGGGCGAGGACGGCGAGGAGGTCACGACGGTCGTGACGGTCGGCGAGACGACCGGGAGCCTGGTCGAGATCACGAGCGGCCTCGAGGAGGGCGACGAGGTCCTGGTCCAGGTCGTCCAGCGCACCGAGACCGGCACGGGCGGCGAGTCGGGCCAGACCGGGCAGATGCCCGGCGGCGGGGACTTCGACCCGAGCCAGGTCCCCGAGGGCTTCGACCCCAGCCAGATGGGTGGCCCGGGCGGCCAGGGCGGGGGACAGCGCAATGGCTGACCTCGCAGGCCCGACGACGGCGCCCACCCTGGGCGCCCCGGCCCACGCCCGCGAGGGCGAGCCCCGGGCGGACGGGCGTGCCGCCGACGAGCAGGGCCCGGTCATCGAGCTGCACGCCGCGGGCAAGACGTACCGCACGGGCACGGTCGAGTTCGAGGCGCTGCGCGGCGTGGACCTCGCGATCCACCAGGGGGAGTACGTCGCGATCATGGGCCCTTCGGGGTCCGGCAAGTCGACGCTCATGAACATCCTGGGCTGTCTCGACGTCCTCACGACCGGGCAGTACCGCCTCGCGGGCGACGACGTGGGCGACCTGGACGAGGAGGACCTGGCCGCGATCCGCAACCATCAGATCGGCTTCGTGTTCCAGCAGTTCCACCTGCTGCCTTCGCTGTCGGCGTGGCGCAACGTCGAGCTGCCGCTGACCTACCGGCGCGTCGCGCCCGAAGAGCGTCGCGCGCGGGCGACCGCCGCGCTCGAACGCGTGGGACTGGGCGACCGGCTCGCGAACCGGCCCGGCGAGCTCTCGGGCGGCCAGCAGCAGCGCGTCGCCGTGGCCCGCGCGCTCGTGGGCGAACCGGCGATGATCCTCGCGGACGAGCCGACCGGGAACCTCGACTCGGCCTCGACCGAGGACGTCCTGGGGCTGTTCGACGACCTGCACGCGCAGGGCCGCACGATCGTCCTCATCACGCACGAGCTCGAGGTCGCCGAGCGGGCGCGCCGGATCGTGCGCGTCCGCGACGGGCTCATCCAGAGCGACACCCTCACGTCGGGGGTGGCCGCATGACCTGGCGCGAGACCCTCCTCACGGGCTGGACCGCGGTCCGGTCGCACGCGATGCGTTCGCTCCTGACGATCCTGGGGATCCTCATCGGGATCGCCGCGGTGATCCTCACGATCGGGCTCGGGCTCGGGACGCAGAAGGACGTGAGCGAGCAGATCAGCGCGCTCGGTTCGAACCTCCTGATCGTCACGCCCGGGTCCAGCACGGACAGCGAGGGGATGCGCGGCGGCTTCGGTTCCGGCGCGACCCTCACGCGCTCCGACGCCGAGGCGCTCGCCTCGGACGTCAACGCGCCCGACGTCGCCGGGGTCGCCCCCGAGAAGACGTCGTCGCTCTCGGTCGAGACGAGCGAGACCAACTGGACCACCCAGGTCATCGGCACGACCGAGGACTGGACCGACGTCCGGGCGCGCGAGCTCGCCCTGGGCGAGTTCTTCACCGCGGAGGACGAGGCCGACCAGGCCGCGGTCGTGGTGCTGGGCGCCGAGACCGCGACCGAGCTGTTCGGGTCGCCCGACGCCGTCGGGCGCAGCGTCACGATCGAGGGCACGGTCTTCTCGGTCGTCGGTGTCCTGGCCGAGGCCGGGGCCGACTCGTCGAGCGACCTCGACGACATGGCCGTCATCCCGCTGAGCACCGCGGCGAACCAGGTCATGGGGGGCACCACGCGGTCGTCGGTCTCGACCATCTACCTCAAGGCGGCCTCCGAGGACGTCCTGTCCGCGGCCTACCAGGAGGCCGAGGCCGTGCTGCTCAACCTGCACGGCATCACCGACGCCGACTCGGCGGACTTCTCGATCAACAGCCAGGACGCCCTGGTGTCCACGGCGACGTCGGTCTACCGGACGCTCACGGTCCTGCTCACGGGGATCGCGGCGCTCTCGCTGCTCGTCGGCGGGATCGGCGTCATGAACATCATGCTCGTGTCCGTCACTGAGCGGACCCGCGAGATCGGGCTCCGCAAGGCGTTGGGCGCGCCACCGTGGGCGATCCGCCGTCAGTTCCTGGTCGAGGCCTCGATCCTCGGGCTCGCGGGAGGCGTGATCGGCGCGGCCCTGGGCATCGTCGCGGCCAAGGTCCTGCCGGGGGTGCTGGGCACCTCGATCGTGGTGCTGCCCGCCGCGGTCGTCGGGTCCATCGCGATCGCCCTCGTGATCGGCGTCGTGTTCGGCGTGTACCCCGCGGTCCGGGCTGCGCGGCTCGCGCCCATCGACGCGCTGCGCTCGGAGTGACCGTGCTCCCGCCTGCGCGACGACCGTCCGTCCCCCATCCCGGTGCCCGACAGGCACCACCCTGTCCGTCCGTCCCGCGCACCGTCGCGGAGCCGTCGAGGAGAGACTCATGACCACCACCGCACCCGTCCGCCCGAGCCCCGCGTACCGGCCGGCGCGCTCGCGCCGCCTGCTCGCCGTCCCCGCGGCCCTCCTGGGCGCGAGCCTGCTGCTGAGCGCCTGCTCGAGCGGCGACACGGAAGGGGTCTCGGACGCCGAGAGCACCGCCACCGACAGCGCCCAGAGCGGAGCGGGCCGGGGAGGCCAGGGCGGCCAGAGCGGTCCTCGGGGCGTCTCGGGGGAGATCGCGGCGATCTCCGACGGCGTGCTCCAGGTCCAGTCCTCCGACTCCCAGACCGCGGTCGCGTACACCGACGACACGACCGTCTCGCGGACCACGACCACGACGCTCGACGCCGTGACCGTGGGGTCGTGCGTGGTCGCGATCACGGGGAGCGCGGACGACTCGTCGGCCGCCGCGGCCACGAGCGTGGCCGTGAGCGCGCCGGTCGACGGTGAGTGCTCGGGCGGGTTCGGCGGTGGCCAGCGCCCCTCGGGCGACGCCCCGGCCGGGGAGGACACCGGGGGCGACGCGGAGGACCGCCCCGAACGCCCGGAGGGCGCCCCGACCGACATGCCCACCGGCATGCCCGACGGCGCCGATCGCCCGAGCGGAGGCGGCTTCGGCGGGATCGTGGCCGGGAAGGTCACGGCCGTGGCGGGCACCGAGATCACGGTCGAGCCGAGCGGCACGGCCGGGTCGAGCGACGCGTCGACCGCCGAGCCGACGAGCTCGGCCGTGACCGTGGACGACTCGACCACCTACACGACGACGGCCGCGACGGACGCCTCGGCGCTCGCCGTCGGGCTGTGCGTGAGCGTGGGGACGCAACCGGGCACGTCCGACGGATCGTCCGACGAGTCCACGTCCGGGACGGCGACCGACACGTCGGGCACCGTGACCGCGGCGACCCTGACCCTGTCCGACCCCGTCGACGGCGAGTGCTCGACGGGCTTCGGCGGCATGGGCCAGGGCGGCCCCGGGCAGGGCGGCGGCCGCGGCGGGCAGGACACGTCGAGCGAGAACGGGAGCGACGATGCGTGAGCGGGAGCGGCGTACCCGCCGGGCCGACCGGGGCGCGACGGAGCAGGGCATGACCGACCAGGACACGACGGTCGCGACGTCGGCGACCGCGACGGCCGGTGAGCCGGTGCGGACCCCGGCCTCGGTGCGCCGGGCGGCCAGGCGTCGCCGCAAGCTCGTCGTGTCGGGGGTCTCGGCCGTCGTGGTCGTGAGCCTCGTCGGCGCGGGGGCGGCGTTCGCCGCGAACCGCGGGAGCGCGGGGACCTATCGGACCGCGACCGCGACCACGGGCGAGGTCACCCAGACCGTCGACGCCGCCGGGACCGTCGCGTCGGCCGCACGGGCCGACGCGGCGTTCTCGGTCGCCGGCACCGTCGCGACGGTGACCGTCGGCGTGGGGGACCCCGTGAGCCCGGGCGACGTGCTCGCGACCCTCGACCTCACCGAGCTCGAGGACGCGGTCGAGTCCGCGCAGGAGACCCTCGCGCGGGCCGAGCAGACGCTCGAGGACGACCTGGCGTCGCAGACGTCGTCGAGCAGCTCGACGGCCACCTCGACCGGCGCGACCGCTTCGTCAGGCGCAGCCACCGCGACCACCCCGTCCTCGAGTGCGTCCACGTCCACCGGTACGCCCGGGGTGACGCAGGCCGTCGCGAGGACGTCGGGGGCGTCGACGGTGACGCAGGTCGTCGCGACCACGACACCGTCGGCGACGTCGCCCTCGGCGGGCAGCACGTCGACCTCGGCCGAGGTGGCGCAGGCGCTCGAGGCCGTCGAGCTCGCTCAGCAGGCGCTGCTCGACGGTTACGACGCCGCGACCGCGGCGCTCGCGACGAGCTCGACGAGCGTCGTCGGCTCGCAGGAGGCGTGCGCCGCGTTCCTCGCCGCGACCGCGGAGGACCTCGCGTCCGCGGCCGCCGACCCCGAGGACGACGCGCCCGACGGTGTCGACCTCGCCGCCGCGCTCACCACGTGCCAGGACGCCATCACGGCGACCCTCGGCGCGCAGAGCGACGTCGACGGCGCGCAGCACTCGCTGCTCGACCTCGCTGCCCAGCTCGACGGTGCGATCCAGAAGGCGCAGGACGCCCTGGCGGCCGACCAGTCGGGCGGCTCCGGGGAGCAGACCCCGGGTGGCAGCGGCAGCGGGACCGGTGACGGCAGCGGAGGAACCGCGGGCACGCCGTCGGGCCCCTCCGGCAGCGACGGGTCGGCGGGCGGCAGCAGCGGTGCCGGCGGCGCGACGGGTCCGAGCGGCACGGGAAGCAGCGGGACGGGCAGCACCACGGGCCCCACGACGGGGGGCAGCTCGACCGGCGGGTCGAAGGTCGCGTCGGCCCAGCAGATCCTGGCAGACCGTGCCGCGATCGACCTCGCCGAGGCCCAGGTCGCGATCGCCCAGGCCGACGCGCAGCGCTCGACCCTGACGAGCCCGATCGCGGGCACGGTCGCGCAGGTCGCGCTCGCGGTGGGTGACCGGGTCGAGGCGTCGTCGACCTCCGCGGTCGTCACGATCCTGGGGGTCGACGGTTACGTCGTCGAGACCACGGTGCCGCTGACCGAGGTGGCGAGCCTCGCCGTCGGGCAGGAGACGGCCGTGACCGTGTCCGACGACCCGACCGTGCGCACGGGCACGGTCAGCAGCATCGGGGTGCTCAGCACGAGCACGTCCTCGACTCCCGAGTACCCCGTGACGATCGCGCTCGACCCGCAGGACGACACCCTCTACGAGGGGTCGTCGGCGCAGGCGTCGATCACGGTCGCGGGCGGCACGGACGTGCTCGTCGTCCCGACGTCGGCCGTGCGGGCGACGGGGACCGCGCGCACCGTCGCGGTCCTGCGCGACGGGAAGGTGACGGACGTGACCGTGGAGGTCGGCGCCGTCGGGCAGGAGACCACCGAGATCACCTCGGGGCTCGAGGCAGGCGACGAGGTGGTCCTCGCGGACCTGTCCCAGGAGATCGTGACCGACGAGGAGACCTCGACCGGACTCTCGGGCCTCGGGGACAGCGGCACCACGCAGCAGCGCGGCCAGATGCCGAGCGGCGGCGGAGGTCAGTTCCCCGCCGGGGGGACGGGAGGCCCGCCGAGCCGGGGCTAGGTGGCGGTCACTGCGCCGGGGGGGCACGGGTGTCACTGCGCCGAGGGCACGCTCGTCACTGCGCCGCAGGCACGCTCGTCACTGCGCCGCAGGCACGCTCGTCACAGTGGTCAGGAGGAATGCCGAGTCCTCGAGCGCGGTGACGGCGTGCCGCTCGTGCGTGAGCACGCGCAGCTCGCCCGTCCCGACCTCCTCGTCGCCACCCAGCGCGGTGACCCGCACGCGCCCGCGCAGGACCTGGATGCTCGCGGCCGGGGGAGCGTTGTGCTCGCCCAGCTCGATGCCCGCGAGGATCGCGATGATGGTCTGGCGCAGGACGCCGTCGTGCAGCACGACCTCCGCGCTGCGGCCGTTGTCGCCGTCGCGGGCGCGCGTGAGGTGCGCGTCGGTGAGCAGCTCGAGGTTCGTCATGGGGGCTTCCGATCGGGTGGGGGACGGGTGGCGGGGGCTCTCCCATCATGGCCGCAGGGCGTCCGGTTCGCCCGGTGTGCGCGAGTGCCCGACGGCGCCGCGCACCTCGCGCGCACACCGCACCAGGACGTCCGTCGAGCCGTGCTCAGCGCTGCCGACCAGGTTGTGACGGCGGTCACTCGATGCCCGACCGGCGTGCGCCCGGGCGGCAGGTACCTGAAACTGGGGAGATGCACGCGCCTACCTTCGTCGACGTCTGGCAGCTCCTCGACGACGCCGACCGAGCACGACTCGCAGAGATCGACGAGACGCAGAGCGAGATCCTGACCTTCCTGCGGACCACGCCCATCGAGGACGTCGACGCGCCCATGTTCTCCGAGCTCCAGGTCGAGCGGCTGCGGGTCTACCGGGGCGCGCTCGAGCGCGCCGGCGCAGCGGAGGAGGGGGCGACGGCGAGCGACGACGAGGCCGCGTCGGCCTAGCGCGTCCGGGATCGCCGTCGGCCCTGGTCGGGTCTCCGAGCAGGCGCTCCCTCGGTCCGCTCAGCCCGCCACCGTCCGCCGGTACGGCCGGAAGAAGTCGCGCAGCTCCTGCGCGTAGAGCTCGGGCTCCTCGAACGCCGCGAAGTGCCCGCCGCGTGCGGGCTCGGTCATGCTCACCAGGTTCGTGGTCCGCTCGAGCCAGGCGCGGGGTGGGCGCACGACGTCGCCCGCGAAGATCGAGAAGCCGGACGGCACCTCGACGCGGCGTGCGAGCTGCGCGGGAGGGATCGCGGCGTTGGCCGCGTACATGCGGACCGACGATCCGATGCTCCGCGTGAGCCAGTAGATCGTCACGTCGGTGAGGATCTCGTCCTTGGTGAAGGCCCGCTCGACGTCGCCCCCGCAGTCGCTCCACGCGCGGAGCTTCTCGACGATCCATGCCGCGAGGCCCACGGGCGAGTCCTCGAGCCCGAACGCCAGCGTCTGCGGTCTGGTCCGTTGGATCGCCGCGTACCCGCCCTCGGTCGCGCCCCACGCCGCGGCGCCCGCGAACCACTCGCGCTCCTCGGGCGAGAGGTCCGCCGGGTCCCCGGCGAAGACCGGCAGGCCGCCGTCGGTGCGGTGCACGGCCACGACCCGGTCCGGGTGGTCGAGCGCGAGGTAGCGGCTCACGTGGCTGCCGATGTCGCCGCCGGCGGCACCGAACCGTGCGTAGCCCAGCGCGCTCATGAGCTCGGCCCACAGCCCGGCGACCGCGACCGAGTCCAGGGCGGGACCCGAGGGCCGCTGCGAGTACCCGAAGCCCGGCACGTCGGGGACGACGACGTCGAACGCGTCGGCCGGGTCGCCGCCGTGCGCACCCGGGTCGGTCAGGAGCGGTATCACCTTGGTGTAGCGCCAGAACGAGTCGGGCCAGCCGTGGGTGAGGACGAGCGGCATCACGGTGACGCCCGGGGGCGCGACGGCCCGGGCGTGCACGACATGGATCCCGAGGCGCTCGCGCGCGGCGTGACCGCCCGGGCGCGCGCCGCCGTCGGGCCGCGTCGGGCCACCGAGCGCGACCCTGAAGCGAGGCAGCCGGAAGAGGGCCGCCTCCTGGGCGGTCCAGTCGAACTCGTCGGCCCAGTACGCGACCAGCTCGCGGAGGTAGTCGAGGTCGGTCCCGAGCGACCACCCTGCGTCCAAGGGAGCATCGGGCCAGCGGGTCGCGCGCAGGCGCGCGCGGAGGTCCTCGACCGCCTCGGGGGCGGTCCGGGCGGCGAAGGGCTCGACGGCGGGCGAGGTGTCCGGCATGCTCGCCACGCTACTGCCGCACCTCGGTCCACGACAGGGTGTCCGGTGCCCCCGGGCGTGTGAGCGTGTCCTCCTGCGCCCGCCCCCGGTGCGCGGGAGAGTAGGGGGCATGCAGATCCTCTCCTCGATCGCGACGGCGCTGTTCACGGCCGTCGCGACGATCGTCATGGTCCTCCTGCTCGCGGCCACGGCCCGCAGGGTCCTGGGCGTTCCGGTCGGGTGGATCCGGTCGATCCTCATGACGATCTTCGTGGTCTCGATCGGGTCGTGGGGGCTCACCGAGGGGTTCCAGCAGCTCGGGGTGCAGGAGGCCGACGGGTCGCTCACGGTCCATCCCGGGGTCGTGCTCGTGATCATCGTCCTCGCGTGGGCGTGGTCGTTCGTGATCGGCCTCGGGCTGCTGCTCGTCCTGGAGCTCCTGGTGCCCACGGGCAGCATCCCGACGCCCTGGCGCGCGGTCGTCGAGCTGCGCCGCGGGTCCAAGGACATGTGGCGGTACGCCCAGATCATGGGGATCATGCTCCGGCACGGGCTCGGCGGGTTCTTCGGCCGCGGGGCGCGCCGACGCAGCCACCAGCGGACCACGGACTCCGAGGAACGGGCCGTGGCGCGCGAGCTGCGGGCAGCGCTGAGCGACGCGGGCGTGACGTTCGTGAAGCTCGGCCAGATGCTCTCGACGCGTGCCGACCTGCTGCCCGCGGTGTACGTCGAGGAGCTGGCCCGGCTCCAGAGCCAGGTCCCGCCCGCCCCCTGGGCGCAGATCGAGGCCATGGTCGCGCGGTCGATCGGCGCCCCCGTCGACACGGTGTTCGCGCACTTCGACCCTGACCCGATCGCGTCGGCCTCGGTCGGTCAGGTGCACTGCGCGACGCTCCTCGACGGCCGTGAGGTGGTCGTCAAGGTCCAGCGGCCCGGGGCGCGGTCTCAGGTCCTGGGCGACCTGCGGATCGTGCTGCGCATCGCCCGCCGGCTCCAGCGCGACACGTCGTGGGGTCCGTCGCTGGGCATCATGGACCTCGCCGAGGGCTTCGCGGCCTCGCTGCGCGAGGAGCTCGACTACACGACCGAGCTCGAGAACACGCTCAACGTGCAGGGCGCTCTCGCGACGATCAGGCGTTCGCGTCGGCACCCCCTGCCGGGCGTGCACCAGGTCGAGGACCCCGACGCGAACGTGCCCCTCGTCGAGATCCCTCGCGTCTACCCCGAGCTGTCGAGCTCGACGCTCCTCGTCATGGACCGCCTCGACGGGGTCCCGGTGGGGGACGCGGCCGAGCTGCTCACGACGTTCGACGACGACACGCGCCACGACATCGCGGCCCGCCTCCTGCGCGTCACGCTCGACCAGATCGTCGTGACCGGCGTCTTCCACGCCGACCTGCACCCCGGCAACGTCCTGTTGCGCGACGACGGCTCGCTCGGCCTGCTCGACTTCGGCTCGGTGGGCCGGCTCGACGAGGCCGAGCGTGTCGCGCTCGCTGCCGTGCTGCTCGCGGTCGAGGCCGACGACTCGATCGCGGCGACCGACGCGCTCATCGAGCTCCTCGACCAGCCCGAGAGCTTCGACGAACGCCGGTTCGAGCGTGCCGTCGGCCAGCTCATCCTGCGGTTCCGCGGCGGCGGGACGGCGAACAGCGGCTCGCTGTTCGCGTCGATGGTCCGGCTCGTGAACGACGCCGGCATGGGCGTGCCACCGCAGGTCGCCGCGGCGTTCCGCACCATCGCGTCGCTCGACGGGACGCTGCACCTGCTCTCGCCCTCGTTCGAGCTGGTGTCCTCGGCCCGCGACGAGGGCGAGGAGCTGCTGCGCAACATGGTGAGCCTGCGCAAGATCCGGGCCAAGGCCGGGTCGCAGCTCCTGGCCTTCGCCCCCTCGATCGAACGCCTGCCCCGGCGCCTCAACAAGATCACGTCGGACCTCGAGTCGGGGAAGTTCACGGTCAACGTCCGGGCCTTCTCCGACCCCGGTGACCGGAAGTTCGTCACGAGCCTCGTGCAGCAGGTCATCTCGACCATCATCGCTGCGGCGAGCGTCGTCGGCGGGGTCTTCCTCCTGATCGCCGAGAACGGGCCTCAGCTCACGAACGACCTGAGCTGGTACTCGGTCTTCGGCGCCGTGATGCTGTTCGTCGGGGCGGTGCTCAGCATCCGGGTCCTGATCTACGCGTTCCGCGGTGCGCCGGGGGACCGGGGCTGGTAGCGATGCCGCTCCCAGGGCTCTGCCGGAGGCGAGAAACCGTGCCGACAGGTCCGCGGGCCGCTACCGTGCGCTCATGTCCCGCCGCGAGCTCGTCGTCCTCGGCACCGCCAGCCAGGTACCCACCCGGACGCGCAACCACAACGGCTACGTCCTGTTCTGGGACGACGAGGCCGTCCTGTTCGATCCGGGCGAGGGGACGCAGCGGCAGATGCTCCGTGCAGGGGTGTCGGCGACGGACCTGACGCGGATCGCGATCACGCACCTGCACGGCGACCACAGCCTGGGGCTGGCCGGCGTCGTGCAGCGGATCAGCCTGGACGGCGTGCCGCACACGATCCCGGTGTCGTTCCCGGCGTCGGGCGCGGCGTGGGTCGACCACCTGATCGACGCGACCTCGTACCACCACCGCGCGGACCTGGAGCTCCAGCCGCTGGCCGAGGACGGGGTCGTCTGGCCCGTGCGCCCGGAGCAGGGCTTCACGCTGCGCGCCGAGCGGCTCGAGCACGGTGTCGAGGCGTTCGGCTACCGGCTCGACGAGCCCGACGGCCGGCGCATGGTGCCCGCGCTCCTCGCCGCGGCCGGCGTCGCGGGCCCCGCGATCGGCGTGCTCCAGCGCGAGGGGACGGTGGTCACGGGCGACGGGCGGACCGTCCGGCTCGAGGACGTGAGCGCCCGGCGCCGGGGGCAGTCGTTCGCGTTCGTCATGGACACGCGACTGTGCGACGCGGTGTTCTCGCTCGCGCGCGGGGTCGACCTGCTCGTGATCGAGTCGACCTTCCTCGACCGGGACCGCGAGCTCGCGCACGCGTTCGGTCACCTGACAGCGCTGCAGGCGGCCACGGTCGCGGCCGAGTGCGGCGTCCGGTCGCTCGTCCTCACGCACTTCTCGCAGCGCTACCAGGACGCGGGGGAGTTCTGGGCCGAGGCCAGGACCGTGTTCGACGGCGAGCTCACGGTCGCCGAGGACCTCGACCGGGTGCAGGTCCCGCCGCGCGTGCACTGAACGGTGGCGCGGTGCCCAGGTCGGACGCGGGGAGCCTCCCGCGGCACCCGCTACCCTCGGACGGTGCCCGACCAGCCTGGAGCCCCCGACGACGACCGCACGCCCCGCCGTATCGGCTGGGGGTGGTTGGCCCTGTCGGTGCTGGCCGCGGTCGCGGCGTTCCTGGCCGTCGCGGTCCAGGTGCGGCGGTGCGTCGAGGACCCGTCCGGTGGCGAGGCCCTCTGCACGACGGGCCCGGCGCTCGGGACCGGCGGCTGGATGGTCGGTCTCGCGGGGGCGTGCCTGGCGGTCTACGCGTTCCGCCGGGCGTTCGCCCGCCGCTAGCCCCGAGCGCCGTGCCTGTCGTGCGTCGAGCACGAGGTTGCGGGGGCCCCGTGCGGTGGAAACCACCCCCCCACCGGGGGGACCCCCCGGAAACGCCGGCGCGGCCCCCCGGCC
>NZ_JBHXBO010000120.1:0-12598 GCF_042726775.1 Oerskovia sp. NPDC060287 | reverse complement strand
CGTCGTCACCGACGACGTCCTGCCCCGCTCGGTCGTTCTGGGTGACGGCGAAGCGTCAGCGCGCGATCAGGTCCTGGTACTCCTCGTGGAGCTGCACGAACGCCCGGATGAACGGGCACAACGGCACCACCTTGTCCCCCGACGCGCGCACCTGGTCGAGCGCGCCGCGTGCGAGCGACGACCCGATCCCGTTGCCCGCGTAGACGTCGTCGACCTCGGTGTGCGTGAACACGACCTGGCCGGGTTGTCGCACGTACGCCGCGAACCCCGCCACGTCGCCCTCGGGCGTGCGTGCCTCGAACCGCTCCTGCGCCGGGTTGTCGACGATCGTGATCGCCTGCGTCTGCTCGCTCACCCGTTCATCATGCGGGCCTCGTGCGGTTCGCGCGCGCCCGGTCGAGCGGTGACACTACGAAGGGGCCCCCGACGACGCCGGCACTGCGCTGAGGATCACGCCCCGCAGACGCTCTGCGACGCGGCAACGGATGGGAGACTGAGACGGTGGTCCAAGACTCCCCCCGTGCAGCGGCAGACGGCTCCCGCAACCCCTACCGCGTCGTCCTCAGCAAGCCGGGGGCGCTGAACTTCTCGGCAGCCGCTGTCGTGGCCCGGCTCCCGATGTCCATGGTCGGCATCGGGATCGTCCTGATGATCCAGGGCATCTACGACTCGTACGCCCTGGCCGGGCGGGTCTCCGCGGCCTACGTGATCGCGCAGGCCATCGCCTCGCCGCAGATCGCCCGCTACGTCGACCGCGTCGGCCAGGCCAAGGTCATGCGCCCCATGCTCGTCGTGAGCACGCTGGGCCTGATCGGGCTCGTCCTCTCGGCCGTCAACCAGGCGCCCGAGGTGTGGCTCTACGTGACCGCGATCGTCGCGGGCGCGAGCATCGGCTCGTACGGCTCGATGGTCCGCGCGCGCTGGACCCACGCCGTGAGCGACCCGCGCCAGCTCCACACGGCCTACTCGCTCGAGTCGGCGCTCGACGAGCTCGTCTTCGTCGTCGGCCCGGTCCTCGCGACGCTGCTCGCGACCGAGGTCACCGACTCGGCGGGCATCATCGTCCCGACGATCGCCGCCGTCGTGGGCGGCGTCTGGTTCCTGTCCCAGCGCCGCACCGAACCCCCCGTCATGCCCGCGGTCCCCGGGGTCAAGCACCGCTCGGCAATGCGCTCGCCCGGCATGATCGTGCTCGCGGTCGTGTTCGTCGCGATGGGTCTCATCTTCGGCGCGACCGACGTCTCGACCATCGCGTTCGCCGAGGAGCAGGGGTCCAAGTCGGCGTCGGGGCTCATCCTGGGCGTCTTCGCGAGGGGCTCGCTCATCTCGGGTCTCGCGTACGGCGCGCGCCACTGGGTCTCGCCGCTGTGGAAGCGGTTCACGATCGGCATGGTCGCGCTCGCGCTGGGCGTGTCCCTGTTCTTCGTCGTCACGTCGTTGCCCGTGCTCGCGGTCGTCATGTTCGTCACGGGCTTCACCATCGCGCCCACGCTCATCAACGGCAACGCCCTGGTGCAGAACCTCGTGACCCCGCACCAGCTCACCGAGGGGCTCGCCTGGGTCGGCACGTCGCTGGGCGTCGGCGTCTCGTTCGGCGCGTCGATCGCGGGGTCGCGGATCGACGCCGCAGGAGCGCACGCGGGCTTCCAGGTCGTCATGATCGCCGCGGGTGTCGCGGTGATCGCGGTCCTCGCCTCGACGCGCGTCCTGCGCCGGGGTGCGCCGCGCGACGACGCGGCAGAGGCTGCGGACGTCCCGGACGACGAGGCCCCGGAGCACGGTCCCGCGACGGTCTGAGAGCCGCTGCCCGACGGCGGAGCGCGCCCCAGACGATGCCCGCCCCGTCCGCGGGCGGGCATCCCGCCCGACGCCACGACCGCACCGGGCGACCCGACTGCTCGCGGTGAGCGGCGCCGTCGGGCCACCGCCCTGCACGCCCGCGCGACCGTCCGCACGAGCGCTGTGACGCACGGACGTGACGAGCGGAACGGCCCCAGCGGCTGCATCCTGCCGTTTTCGAGCGCACGATGGAAAGGTCCCCCTTTCCCCTCGTGCGGAGGTTCTCCCATGGCACTCGGTCTCGGTCGTCCCCAGGACAAGCGGAACAGGACGGTCGCCGACCTGCTCGTCGCCCAGCTCATCGAGGCCGGGGTCGAACGCATCTACGGGATCGTGGGCGACAGTCTCAACCCCGTGGTCGACGCGGTGCGGCGCAGCCAGAAGGGGAAGGGGAAGGGAATCGAGTGGGTGCACGTGCGCCACGAGGAGTCCGCGGCGTTCGCCGCTGCGGCCGAGGCCGAGGTCACCGGGAAGCTCGCGGTGTGCGCGGGCTCGTGCGGCCCGGGCAACCTGCACCTCATCAACGGGCTCTACGACGCCAACCGCTCGAAGGTGCCCGTCCTCGCGATCGCGAGCCACATCCCCAGCGCGCAGATCGGCACGAGCTTCTTCCAGGAGACGCACCCCGACCGCCTGTTCACCGAGTGCTCGGTGTACTCCGAGATGATCTCGTCGGCCAAGCAGGCGCCGCGCGTCATCAACTCCGCGATCCACCACGCCTACGGCGCCCCGGGGGTCGCGGTCCTGACGATCCCCGGCGACGTCGCCGACCTCGACGCCGCGGCCGAGATCATCGACGTCGCGGTGCACCCGGCCAGGCCACGGATCGTCCCGGATCCCGACGCGCTGCGGACGCTGGCCGACGCGATCAACAAGGCCAAGAAGGTCACGATCTTCGCGGGAGCCGGGACGCGCGGTGCGCACGACGACGTGATCGCGCTCGCCGACAAGATCGCGGCGCCGATCGGCCACTCGCTGCGCGGCAAGGAGTGGATCCAGTACGACAACCCGTTCGACGTCGGGATGAGCGGGCTCCTGGGGTACGGCGCCGCGCACGACGCGATGCAGGAGGCCGACCTCCTGGTCCTGCTCGGCACCGACTTCCCGTACGACCAGTTCCTGCCCGAGTCCGTGCGCACCGCGCAGGTCGACACCGACCCGACGCACCTGGGCAGGCGGACGCGGCTCGACGTCGCCGTGGTCGGCGACGTGGGCGAGACCGTGCGGCTCCTCATGCCGCTCGTGAACACGGCCAAGAACCGCTCGTTCCTCGACGGCATGGTCGCCAAGCACGAGAAGTCGATGACAGGCGTGGTGGGGGCGTACACCAAGGACGTCGAGAAGCACTCGCCCATCCACCCCGAGTACGTCGCCGACCTCTTGGACCAGGAGGCCGCGGACGACGCGGTCTTCACCGTGGACACGGGCATGTGCAACGTCTGGGCCGCCCGCTACATCAGCCCCAACGGCAAGCGCCGCGTGATCGGGTCGTTCCTGCACGGGTCCATGGCCAACGCGGTGCCGCACGCGATCGGTGTCGCGGCCGCCCAGCCCGACCGCCAGGTCGTCGCGATGGCGGGCGACGGCGGGCTCTCGATGCTCCTGGGCGAGCTCATCACGATCAAGGCCTACGAGCTGCCCGTGAAGATCGTGCTGTTCGACAACGCGAGCCTGGGCATGGTGCGCCTCGAGATGCTCGTCGACGGGCTGCCCATGTTCGGCACCGAGTCGCCCCACATCGACTACGCCGCGGTGGCGAACGCGATCGGGATCCCGTCGGTGCGCGTCGAGCGCGCGAAGGACGTGCGCGGCGCGCTGCGCGGGGCCCTCTCACGCCCGGGGCCGGCCCTGGTTGACGTCGTGACCGACCCGCGCGCGCTGTCGCTGCCCCCGACCATCACGGCCGGGCAGGTGCGCGGCTTCGCGGTCGCGATGAGCAAGGAGGTCCTGGGCGGCGGCATGGGCGAGGTCGTGTCGATGGCCCGGGCGAACCTGCGGAACGTGCCCCGGCTGTAGGGCCGGCACGCACGATCGGCGCAGGGATCAGCCGTCGGCGATCTGCGCGAGCGCGGCGAGGTGGGCCTCGACGGCGCGCCGACCGTCCGGGGTGAGCGTGACCCAGGTGAGGCGGCGCGCGTCGCTCCGGTCCGGGGAGCTCTCCTTGCGCACCATGACGAACCCGGCGTCGCCGAGCACCCGGAGGTTCTTGGACAGGTTCGCGTCGCTCAGTCCGAGCGTGTCGCGCAGCACCGCGAACTCGAGCTCGGCCCCCCGACGGAGCACCCCGCAGATGCGCAGGCGCACGGGCGAGTGGATGACCTCGTTGAACGCGGGGGCGGTGCTCACCGAGCCTCCCTCCCCTGCCCGGCGAGCTCGCGCCGGAAGGCCTGGTCGTACAGCGGGCCGAGCACGACCGCCGCGACGAACCCGACAGACGCCGGCACAAGAACCCACGTGTACTCGATCTCGGTGAACCTGACGAGCAGCATGGCGCCGAAGCAGAGCACGATGGTCGCCAGCAGGACCTGGTAGATGCGCTTCGACCGCGGTCCCGCCGGCTGGCTGAACCACAGACCGTAGCGGCGGCGGTAGACGAGGACGAGGACCGGCAGCGCGAACAGAGCGACAGGCAGCGCGATGAGCGAGGCCGGGGACGGCAGCGCCTGGGTGCAGATGATCACCGCCACGATCGTGCCGAGCGTCAGGTGGTACCACCAGGGCGTGACCGCGCGCTCCGCGAGCGTCGCCCCGTCGGCGTCGAGCCCCTCGAGCGCTGCACGCGCCTGCGCCGGGGAGAGCCCGGGCGTACCGCTCGGAGGCTCGTCCTCGCGAAAGTCGTTTTCCATGCTGGCAAGTCTATGGATGACTTGCCAGCATGGCAAGGGATTTGTCGCAGAGCCGGGCCGGTCGACGCCCCGGCACGTTTTCGACGACCGGCCGCGCGCCGAGGGCCGAAGGCAGCAGGCCTTCCGCGCGGCCCGTCGAATCGATACGATCTCGGCGTGCTCACCAAGATGACGGTCACCGACGACCAGCTCGCCCGCCTGCTCGCCCCGCTCGGGGAGGTCGCCGCGGCCAGCCCCCTGGACGGCGGGATGTTCGCCTCGACCTACCGTGTCGACCTCACGGACGGGCAGCGCTACGTCGTGAAGGTCACGAGCGCCGACACGTCCCGGCTCCTGCGCTACGAGCACGGGATCCTCGGCACCGAGGAGGAGGTCTACCGGCGCACGGCCGACCGGCCCGACCTGCTCATGCCGCGCGTGGTCCACAGCGACTTCAGCCGCACCCTGGTCGACGGCGACGCGCTCGTCGTGTCGTTCCTCGACGGCGAGGTGTGGAACACCCTGCCCCCGCTCGACGACGGCGCGACCGACCGGGTCCGGCACGACCTCGGGGCCTTCATGGCCCGCCTGCACACCGTGACGGGCGAGACGTTCGGGTACCCGGCGCAGGCATCGGGCCTCGGCGCCCCGACCTGGCCCGAGGCGTTCGGCCTCATGGTCGAGGCCTTGCTCGCCGACGCCGAGACGTGGGGCGTCGAGCTGCCCGCCGACGCGCTGCGGGGCGCCCTCGCGGACCACCACGACGCGCTCGCCGAGGTCACGGTCCCCACGCTCGTCCACACCGACCTGTGGCCCGGCAACCTCTTCCTCTCCCCTGACGAGTCCTCGGCGCTACGTCTGAGCGGCGTGATCGACACCGAGCGCAGCCTGTGGGGCGACCCGGTCTACGAGCTCGCGGGAGCCGACCAGCTCGGGCTCGGCCCGGTCCCGCCCGCGCTGCTCGCGGGCTACCGCGATGCGGGTGGCCGGCTCCCGGTCGCCGAGCCGTGGTTCGCGTCGCCCGCCCCGGGTGAAATCCGGCCCGACGGCGGCGCACCCGACGGGCGCGACGTCGTCGGGCGGGCGAGGCCCGGGGCGAGCACGCTCGAGCCGGGCGACGTCCGCCTGCTCCTGTACCGCGCGTACCTCAGCGCGCTGCTCGTGACCGAGGTCGCCCCGCGTGGTTACCAGGGCGAATGGGTCCAGGGCTACCAGGACACCGCCGCGGGGAACCTCGGCGTGCTGCTCGACCAGCTCTCCCGCTGACACCACGGACCGGCCGTCGGAGCCGAGCTGGACGCACCCTGGCACGGCGCTCGCAACGCGCCCCGGCAAGGGGGCGACCGCCGAGGGCCGCACGATACATGGTGCGGAGTCCCCATCTCGTCGAAGGGCACCCTTGAGTCACGCTAGAGTTCGGGCAAGTTCACGATCGCGTCAAATGCTCGGGCGACCAGTGCTCGACGGCGGGCGTGACCGACCCCAGGGGGTTCACGGTGATCACGTTCGTCGTCGTCGGCATCGTCGGGCTGGCTCTCGTCCTGTTCTCGATGATCCTCGGTGAGTTCATCGAGCTCGGCGACGGTGCCGTGTCCGGGACCTCGCTCGGCGTCGGAGCCATCGTCTTCGGCGCGACCGGCGCGATCGTCGTGTCGAACGACCTGCCGATCGTCCTCGCGTACGTCGGCTCCGCTGTCCTCGCGGTCCTCGTGGTCCTCCTCGTGCACGTGCTCACCAAGAAGCTGCGCGAGTCCGACGACGCCGTGCCCGTGTCCCTCGTCGGTGTCCAGGGCACCGCGACCAGCGACATCTCGACCGCGACCGGCGAGGTCTCGCTCGACGCAGCGCACGAGCTCGAACGACGCCTCGCCTGGGCCGACGAGCCCATCCCGACCGGAGCGCGCGTCGTGGTCCTCGAGCAGTCCGGCACGCGCGTCCGCGTCCGGCGCCACTACCCCAACGACTGACCCGTTCGTCCGGGGCACCCACCCGGATGCCCCGGAGAACCCCAGCAGCACCACCGCACCACGGCACGACCCGCACGACCCGCTCGCACGACCCGCCACCGAAAGGAGTCGCGCCGCAGGCGCGTACCGACATGCTCGAAGATTCCAACGTCGTCGGCATCATCGCCACGATCGCCCTGATCATCGCGTTCTTCGCGATCATCACGTTCATCGCCAAGCGCATCCGCCGCGTGCCCCCGAACGAGGCCCTGATCATCGTCGGGCGCGGCGCAGGCCGCAAGGAGGCCGCCGGCACGGGCCAGCGCGTCGTCACGGGCGGCCGCACGTTCGTGTGGCCCATCCTCCAGCAGGGCTTCTCCATCTCGCTCGAGCAGCGCCAGATCGGCATCACGGTCGAGGGCGTGGACAAGAACCGCATCAAGATCGCCATCAAGGCGTCGATCAACTTCAAGGTCCGTGGTGACGAGGAGGGCGTGCGCCGTGCGGCCCAGCGCTTCCTGTCCCAGCAGGGCACGCTGACCGAGATCATCAAGGAGTCCCTCGAGGGCTCGCTGCGCTCGATCGTGGGCGACATGACGATCGAGCAGATCATCTCCGACCGCAAGGGCCTCTCGGACCGCGTCGTGGAGTCCACCAAGACGGACCTCTCGGAGCAGGGCCTGCAGGTCGACCTCCTCAACATCTCGGACATCTCGACGCCGGGCTCCGACTACCTCGCCAACCTCGGTCGTGCCGAGGCCGCCCGCGCCCGCCAGGTCGCCGAGGTCTCCGAGGCCGAGGCGCAGCGCGCGTCCGAGTTCGCCGCGATCGACGCCGCCGAGCAGATCGCCGAGCGCCAGAAGGCCCTCGACCTCAAGCGCGCCATCATCAAGGCCGAGACCGACAAGGCCAACGCCGAGGCCGAGGCCGCCGGTCAGCTCGCACGCGCCGAGCAGGAGCGGCTCGTCGCGGTCGAGGAGCGCGAGGCGCTGTCCGAGCAGGCTCGCGTGACGCAGGAGCGCCTCGACATCGAGATCCGCAAGCCCGCCGAGGCCGCGGCCTACGCCGAGGTCCAGCGAGCCAACGCCCAGCGTGACTCGTCGAACGCCGCCACCGAGGCCGACGCGTACAAGCGCACCACGATCGCCGAGGCCAACAAGACCGCCGCGATCCAGGACGCCGAGGCCTCCGCGGCCGCCGTCCGTCGCGCCGGTGAGGCCGAGCGTGACCGTCAGGTCGCCCTGGCCGTCGGTATCAAGGCCGAGGGTGAGGCGCGCGCGTTCGCGGTCGAGGCCGAGGGACGTGCCGAGGCCGTCGCGACCGACGCCAAGGCCGAGGCGCTCAAGAAGTACGGCGAGGCGGCCCTGGTCCAGGAGCTCATCGAGCGCCTGCCGGAGATCGTCCGCGCCGCGGCCGAGCCCATCGGCAAGATCCAGGGCATGACCGTCATCTCGACCGACGGCGCGAGCGCGATCACCAAGAACGTCGCGTCGGTCCTGGGCGAGGGCCAGCAGG
The DNA here is from genome assembly GCF_042726775.1 of Oerskovia sp. NPDC060287. Lineage (NCBI taxonomy): Bacteria > Bacillati > Actinomycetota > Actinomycetes > Micrococcales > Cellulomonadaceae > Oerskovia > Oerskovia sp. NPDC060287. The sequence continues at coordinate 4,473 of NZ_JBHXBO010000120.1, read as the reverse complement.
TCATCAAGCAGCTCACGGGCGTCGACATCAACCAGCTCATCGCCGGGCTGGCCGGTGGGCACCTGAGCGGCCAGGCCGTACCGAACGGGTCGTCCACGTCGTCGGCAGCGTCGTCCTCCGTCCCACCCCACCCATCGGAGCCCCGCATGCTGACCGCCCAGCAGGTCCTTGACACGACGTTCACCGCGACCAAGTTCCGCGAGGGCTACGACGTCGAGCAGGTCGACATCTACCTCGACGACGTCAGTGCGACGCTCAAGGCGTACGAGGCGGGCGGCCGTCCCGGCACCGGGCTGCTCACCTCGGTCGAGGCTCGGGACGCCCGGTTCTCGGCCACGAAGTGGCGCGAGGGCTACGACGTCACCGAGGTCGACGACCTCATCGACGCGATCGTCGGCACGCTCCAGTCCTACGAGGCCCGGCCCACCCCGGCCCCGCACCCGACCGGCGCGGTGAGCGACGCCGTCGGGCAGCAGGACACGACCGCCACGCCCTCGGCCGCTACCGGCGACGGCACCCGGCCCCTGGGCATCCACGACCTGACGACCCAGCTCCAGTACGCTCGCGTCCGCGCGAACGGCAGCGACCGGCTCGTCGTGCTGCTGCCCGACGGATCGACGGCCCACGTGACCGCCCTCGAGGCCGGGCCCCACGGGATCACGCTCCGCACCGCACCGTAGGGGGAACGCGGCGGGGTGCTAGGGCCGCCGTACCCGCAGCACCGTGTCGCGGATCGTCACGGGCTCCCCGTCGGGGCCCACCATCTCGCGCGTGGGGGCATCGTTCGTCTCGACGGTCCACCCGTCGAGGTCGAGCTCGGCCAGCAGGCCGTCGCCCGTGTAGAAGAAGTGCTCGTCGAAGTCCTTGCGCACGGTCTCGTGGTCCTCGGGGTGGTGCCCGACGACGAGCAGGCGCCCGCCCGGCGCCACGGCCTGCGCGAGGCGCGGGAAGACCTGCTGGCGCAGGTCGGCCGGCAGGTGCATGAAGTGGGCCGTGACGAGGTCGAACCGCTCGTCGCCCGGCTCCCACTCGAGCAGGTCCGCCTGGCGCCACTCGACCCGCTCCGCGACACCGGAGATGACCGCGTGCGCCGCGGCCTTGCCCAGCGCGACCGGGGAGATGTCGAGCCCGACCACGTCCCACCCCTGCCGCGCGAGCCACACCGAGTCGGCGCCCTCGCCCGCACCCACGTCGAGCGCGCGACCCGGCGTCAGGTCCGCGGCCTGCGCGACGAGCTGCGGGTTCGGGTTGCCGCTCCACACCGACTCGGCCGAGCCGTAGCGCTCGTCCCAGAACGCCTGGTCGTGGTGGTGCTGCTGGTGGCCGTGGCCATGGTCGTGGGCAGGGTCGTCCTCGTGGTGGTGCTGCTGGGTCACGCTCGCTCCTCGGGTCGGGGCCGGCCCGGGACGGCCGTCACTCCCGACCTTGCGGCCGCACCCCGGTCGGAGGCAAGTCCGGTTGCCGTTCCGGCAAGCTCCAGGGGCGTTCAGCCCATCCAGCCGAGCCACACCGCGGCGTCCCGCGCGAGCAGGAAGCCCACGATCCCCACGACCCACGCCGTGGTCGACGCCGCGTTCCTGGTCATCCACGCGTTGAGCCGGTCGAGCAGCGGGCCCACCTGCCTGGCGGCGACGACGCGACCGGCCAGCAGGACGAGCGCGGGCAGCACCATGACGACGCAGTACCCCGCCAGCACCAGCCCGGTCGCGGGCCACCCCAGGCCGGCCTGGGTGAGCAGCCCGATCGCCGCGAGGTACGGGAGCATCGACGCGAGCTCGATCGCCGCAGCCCCCAGCGCGAGGCCCATGAGGGCCGTCACGGATCCCGGCTCCGGAGCGGTGGCGACGCCCGCGTGGGGCGAGGTCTCGCGCACGGGGTGCGCTCCGCCGTCGGGCAGGGGCAGCAGGCCCGACGGCGCCACCCCCTCCCCGCTCGACGTCCCCATCGCGCGGGCCCGCCACCGCAGGACGCGCCCCTGGCCGTCGGACGGCCCCTTGGACCGGCGATCGATCCGGAAGCTGTACGCGACCAGGCCGACGCCGAGCAGCAGCTCGACGACGCGGGCCGGGCGGGTCTCGACGACCTGTCCGAGGACGTCGGCGAACGCGCCCGCGCCCAGCGCGACGACCAGACCGACCGCGAGGTAGAACCCGGCGATCGTGGCCAGGTAGACGAGCATGCGCGCGACCCGCACGCGGCCCGGGGTCATGAGCAGCCACACCGGGATGAGCAGCGTCCCGAAGCTCGTCGAGTCGACGAGAGCCAGGACCACGAGCGCACCGAGGAGGGGGAGAAGTTCCATGCCACAAGGTTCCTTGCGCGTGGGAGGCCCGTCGTCGGGCGGACGGACGATCCTTGCCGGACGCAGCGCCGCGCCGTACATCGTTCGGGCGATCCGCGGCCCGGCCCCCTGTGCTGAGATGGGAACGTGCCCGATCCCCTGCCCGCTCCCGCGTCGGACGGCGTGACCGCGCCGGTGCCCGCCGACGACGACTTCGGTGGTGGCGGCCCGGGGGCGCCCGACCCCGGGGCAGCCGGACCCGCCGAGGACCCGTCGGGGCCCGCCTCGCACGTGCGGCGCGCGGTCAGCACCGTCGCCACGGGCCTGCGCGCCGACAGCAGGCGCGGGGACGCGTACAACGCCGTCGTGATGTTCGTGGTCGGGATCCTGCTCCTGCTCGTGGACGTCGTGCGGGTGTGGTCGGTCCCCTCGCTGGTCACGGTCGACGGGCGCTGGTGGCACGTGCTGCCGCTGCTCGTCGGGTGCGCCGCGCTCGCCGTCAAGCGCGAGCACCCCGCGGTCGCCCTCGTGGTGGGGGCCGTGGCGTTCGCCGTCGACCTGTCGTTCGGGGGCAGCCTCGGCATGGTCCTGGTCCTGTGGGACCTGCTCTACGCGAGCGGCCTCCACGGCAGCAAGCGGCTGCGGACCGTCGTGGGGGTCGTCGTCGGCGTGCTCGTCGTCTCGGTCGCCGTGCTCACGGGCGAGCACTACCGGGACGTGCAGGGATTCGTGCTCGGCGGCATCCAGGTCGCGGCGATCCTCGCGACCCCGCTCTGGTGGGCCGCGAACGTGCGGCAGAAGTCGGACCTCGCCGACCTCGCCGCCGAGCGGGCCGACCTCGAGGCGCAACGGGCAGACCTGGAGGCGCAGCGCGCGGCCGACCTCGAGCAGATCGCGGCGCTCGGGCAGCACGAGGCCGTGCGCGCCGAGCGGGCCGCGATGGCACGCGACCTGCACGACGTCATCGCGTCCCACCTGTCGGCCATCGCGATCCACTCGGGGGCCGCGCTCGCGTCTCCCCCGGACGCGGCGCGAGACCGCGCCGCGCTCGAGCTCGTGCGGTCGAGCAGCATCACGTCGCTCGAGGAGATGCGGGCCATGATCCTGCTGCTGCGCTCGGACCTGCCGCGGGACGTCTCGCCGCGGGACAGCATGCCCGGCGCGGACCGGTCGGCTGCCCGGGACCGGTCGAGGGCCACGGACCAGCCGTCAGGACCCGGCCGGAGCGTGGACGGGACCGGTTCCGCCGGCAGGGCCACGGTGCTCGGGGGCGAGGCCGTCGCCGCGCCCGCCCGGCTCGCCCGGCTCGACGACGTCCTCGCGTCGGCGCGCGCGCAAGGGCTCGCGGTCGAGGTCGACGACCCGGACAGCGCCCGCTCGGCGACGCTCCCCGCAGCCGTCGACCAGGCCGCGCACCGGATCGTGCAGGAAGCGCTGACCAACGCGGCCAAGCACGCACCGGGTGCCCGGGTGGAGGTCGTGCTCGGGCTGGGCCCCGACCGTCTCGCGGTCGAGGTCACGAGCTCCCTCACCGACGAGCCCCGACCGCTCCCGCCGAGCCTGAGCACCCGGACCGGGCTGCTCACGATGCGTGAGCGCGCCGAGGCGCTGGGCGGCACGTTCACGGCGGGCCCCGCCGCCGGGGGCGACTCCTGGTCGGTCCGGGCCACGCTGCCGCTGGGCCGCTCGACCGCGCCGGCAGCACCCTGTCCCACCGACCCACCCGGAGCGCCCGCATGATCCGCGTCCTCCTCGCCGACGACCACGCCGCGATCCGCGCCGGGCTCCGGTTCCTGCTCGACTCCGCCCCGGACATCGAGGTCGTCGGCGAGGCCGGCGACGGCGCGGCCGCGATCGCCAACACCCGCGCGCTGCGCCCCGAGGTCGTCCTCATGGACCTGCGCATGCCCGGTGTCGACGGCATCGAGGCCACGCGCACGATCGTCGCCGAGAAGCTCGCCGAGGTCCTCGTCCTCACGACGTTCGACCTCGACGAGTACGTCGACGAGGCACTGCGCGCCGGGGCCGCGGGGTTCCTCCTCAAGACCGCGGAGCCCGCCGCGCTCATCGACGCGGTCCGCCGGGTCGCGGCGGGCGACGGGGTCCTGGCCCCCGAGGTCACGCGCCGCCTGCTGGCGGCGTTCGCGTCCGGACCCCGGCCCGACGGCGCCGCTCACCTCGCGGGGCGAGCG
>NZ_JBHXBO010000119.1:0-12647 GCF_042726775.1 Oerskovia sp. NPDC060287 | reverse complement strand
CTGTACAACGGGTCGGTGGTCGCCGAGCTGGTCCGCTCGGGGGTCTACGGGCTGCCCAAGGGTCAGCACGAGGCCGCGCTGGCCGTGGGTCTCACGCGCGGTCAGTCGCTCCGGTCGGTCGAGGTGCCCCAGGCGCTCATCGCGATGCTCCCGGCGCTGGTCTCCCAGCTCGTCGTGGTCCTCAAGGACACCGCGCTCGGCTACATCATCACGTACACCGAGCTCCTCCAGGAGTCGCGTCGCCTGGGTTCCGCCTACGGCAACATCCTGCAGTCGCTGCTGGTCGCGGCGATCCTGTTCATCACGATCAACTACGTGCTCTCGAAGGTCGCCGAGATCCTGGCGCGGCGGCTGCGGGGTCGGACAGCGGGCCCGGTCCGTGCGGCGACTCCCGGTCTCGCGGTCGGGGCACGCGGGGCAGCTCCGGTGGGCACGGCCCCGGCCGCGCCGCCTGCACCGAAGTGACCGGCACGTAGGTGCTCAGCACGAGGCAGCCGTCCTGGTCGTCACGGACCGGGACGGCTGCGTCGCGTCAGGAGCACGCCGCATCGGCGCGGACGTCGGGACGAACCGCGAGCGCTCGTCGGCCTCCGCGGACGGTGTGCGGGGTCGACGGCGACGCTCGTCCTCAGAGGTCGTCGAACCCGCCGTAGGGCTCGTCGTCCGCCTCGTCACCCTCACGCGCCAGCTCTTCGCGGACCAGGCTGAGCGCGAGCCCCGGGCTGTACCCCTTGCGGGCGAGCATCCCGACGACGCGCCGGATACGCACCTCGCGGTCGAGGCCCGTCGTCCTGGCCAGGCGTCGGCGGACGAGGTCGCGGGCCGCGTCGTTCTCGTCGTCGTCGTCGACCTGGTCGAGTGCGCCCGTCGCGGTCTCGTCGTCGATGCCCTTGCGTCGCAGCTCCTGCGCGATGGCCCGACGGGACAGTCCCCTCTCGCCGTGGCGGGTACGGACGATCATCCCGGCGTACTCGGCGTCGTCGATCAGTCCGACCTCCTCGAAGCGTTCGAGGAGGGGTTCGAGGACCTCGGGTGGGTATCCCTTGCGAGTCATGGCGTCCATGAGCTGACGTCGGCTCTTGGGTGCGGCCGTGAGCGTCCGGAGGATCGCCTCACGGGCGTGCTCGGTGAGCTCGGCTCCTGCCAGGGCACCCGACTCCACACGGTCGGCGATCGTGGGGCGCGGCTTGCGTTCCTTGCGTTCGCCAGAGTACTCACGGCGCCGGGTCGAGCCAGATCCTCGGCTCGAGGAGCGCTCCCCGAACCCGCTCCTGCCGAAGCTGCTGCTCTTGCCACCGGACCGGCCTCCACCGAGCCCGGACGCACCGAGTCCGGACGTCCCTCGGACCGGCTTACCGCGGCTCGGTGTACTGCCTGCGCGTACCGCGGGCTCCGCCCGGTCCGGGGCGTCCCCCGTGGCGTCGGAGACGTCCCCCGCCGCGCCGGGGGCACCGATGGGCGCGTCCCCCTCCCGACCGGGAAGGGGACGCGCCCAGTCGGGCATCCGGTCCAGCGGGTCGTCGATGATCAGAGGACGGCCTTCTTGCCCTTACCGGCCGGGGCCGCTGCAGGGACGACCGGCGCACCGGCGGCCACCTCGTCCGCAGGGGCATCAAGCGTGGCCCCGATGCCGAGCTTCTCCTTGATGCGCTTCTCGAGCTCGTTGGCGAGGTCCGGGTTGTCACGCAGGAAGCCGCGCGCGTTCTCCTTGCCCTGGCCCAGCTGGTCGCCACCGTAGGTGAACCACGACCCGGACTTGCGCACGAAGCCGTGCTCGACGCCCATGTCGATGAGCCCGCCCTCGCGCGAGATGCCGACGCCGTACAGGATGTCGAACTCGGCCTGCTTGAAGGGCGGGGCCATCTTGTTCTTGACCACCTTGACGCGCGTACGGTTGCCGACCGCGTCGGTTCCCTCCTTGAGGGTCTCGATGCGGCGGATGTCCATGCGGATCGAGGCGTAGAACTTCAGGGCCTTGCCGCCGGTCGTCGTCTCGGGGGACCCGAACATGACACCGATCTTCTCGCGGAGCTGGTTGATGAAGATCGCAGTGGTGCCGGACTGGCTCAGGGCGCCCGTGAGCTTGCGCAGCGCCTGGGACATGAGGCGCGCCTGGAGACCGACGTGGCTGTCACCCATCTCGCCCTCGATCTCGGCCTTGGGAACGAGGGCCGCGACCGAGTCGATGACGATGATGTCGATGGCACCCGAGCGGATCAGCATGTCCGTGATCTCCAGAGCCTGCTCCCCCGTGTCCGGCTGCGAGACGAGCAGCGCGTCGGTGTCCACGCCCAGCTTCTTCGCGTACTCGGGGTCCAGGGCGTGCTCGGCGTCGATGAACGCCGCGATGCCACCCGCTCGCTGGGCGCTGGCCACGGCGTGGAGCGCGACGGTCGTCTTTCCGCTGGACTCGGGGCCGTAGATCTCCACGACACGACCGCGCGGGAGACCGCCGATGCCGAGTGCGATGTCCAGGGCGATGGACCCCGTGGGGATGACCTCGACCGGCGCGCGGCCCTCGTCACCGAGGCGCATCACCGATCCCTTGCCGAAGTTGCGGTCGATCTGTGCGAGGGCGGCTTCGAGCGCCTTCTCGCGGTCTGCGGGTGCGGGCATGTCGGTCACCTTTGCGTGCGGGGCACGGAACCGTGCCGAAGTATGTTCGAGGCCGAGGACCTCGGGAAGCCTGTGTCGTGTCCCGACGGTACGTGCCGCCACTGACACTCGTCGTCCCCCCCTGCCCTGCCTGTGGACGACGGGCGGTCGGCTCGTGCTGTGCACAACTCTACCCGAACACCTGTTCGAGAGAAGGTCCCGCACGGCGTGTCGTCGAGCACGCCGACGCGTGGGAAGCGACCGGCACGGGCAGCGCGCCCGAGCGCCTCAGCCCTCCCACGACTCGCCCGGCCGCAGCACGACGGCCCGGGTCTCGGGCGCCCACCGGCGCACCGCGGCCGCGAACGCCTCCCCGGCATGGTCCATCCATCCGCGCGGCAGGTTCTGCCCGCCCGGCGCGTGCAGCGTCCCCCAGTGGACCGGGATCGCGACCCGCACCCCGACCGCCGCGCACACGCGCGCCGCCTCGGCCGGCCCCAGGTGCCCGCCCGACAGTCGCGGCCCCCAGCCCGCCACGGGCACCAGGGCGACGTCGACCGGGCCGCCCGCGAGCGCCGGCAGGTGCACCATGCCGGGGTAGGCCTCGGTGTCGCCGAGCGCCCAGAGCGTCCAGCCGTCCGACTGGACGAGGTGCCCCACCGCGGCGTTGGGCCGGTGCGGCATGGGCCGGTGCCCGTGCACCGCGGGGGTGAGGTGGACGCGGACGTGCGCTCCGACGTCGTGCCAGGAGCCGTGCTCCTCCGCCGACCCGGGGACCCGCGGACGACCCGGCACGGGGCCCGCGAGCGGTCGCTCGTCGCGCTCGGGCCCCGCGCCGAGCCCCACCCCGTCGAGCCCCTTCGAGCGCAGCCAGCGCGCGTTCGCGGGCGCCGTGAGGACGGGCACGTCCCCCAGCAGCCGCAGCGACCCCAGCTCGGCGTGGTCGTGGTGCAGGTGCGAGAGCAGGACCGCGTCGGCACCCCGCCAGACCTCGGCGGGCCGCACGCCGCGCCTGCGCAGCAGGCCCGCGTGCCGCTTCAGCAGGGGGTCGGTGACGATCCGCACACGGCCGTCGGGCGTGGCGACGTCGAGCACCGTGCTCGAGTGCCCGAGCCACGTGACCCGCAGCCCGGGGGCCGTCCGGTCGCCGGTCATCGCCTCACCCCCAGCTCCTCGAGCCAGCGCACGAGCTCACGGTGCACGGACTCGGCTCCCACCAGCATGCGCGCACCGCCCACGTCCTCGCGCGCCCCGTCCGACACCCGCAGGCTCGCGGGGTGCAGCAGGATCGCCTCGTTCTGCGCACCGCCCAGCCCGCCGTGCGAGCCCACGAGCCCCTCGAACGCGTGGACCAGCCCCGCGTCGTCGACGCTCGAGACCAGGAGGAGGTCGCCCGCGTGCTCGAGCGAGGCCGCCCGCAGGAGGTCGGGCGCGGCGCGCGGTCCGTGCGCCGCGAGCGGGTCCTCGCCGTGGACCAGACCCGAGACCAGGTGACGGCTGCCCGCCGGGCCGTACGCGACGACGTCGGGCACCTCGCCCTGCGCGGGCCTGCTCTCCTGCACGACGACGACCCCCACGGCCGGGTTCGCGACCAGGCCCGGCAGGAGCGCGGGCCACCGCGCCCGGATCTCGTCACCCACGAGCCGCGCCGGGGAGCGCGGGAACCACACGAGGCCGAGGTTCCCCGAGCCGACGACGGCGACCTCGGGCAGCTCGCCCGTGTCCGTCGTCGCGCTGTCGCGGTCCGGTCCGACCAGCACGCGCCCACCCTGCGCGCCCTTCCCGTCGCGCTCCCCCGGGCCGCTCCGCGCTCCCCTGTCGCGTCCGAGCGCGTTGAGCGCGGTGTTGACCGCTCCCCACGCCTCGGAGTCCGCAGCCGAGGCCGAGCGCACCCCGGACGCCCGACGGCGACGCTCGCCCGGGGAGGGCCGGACCGCCATGAGCCGGCGCACCTCGTCGAGGAACGGACGACCCACGACCTGCTCGAACGTCGCGCCGAGGGACTGTCCGTGGTCGGAGAGCACCACGACCTCGTAGCGACGGGGCGCCGCCGCGGCGACCTGCTCGAGCAGCCCGACCACCCGGTCCAGGCCCTCGAGCGCCCGCATCGCCTCGGGGCGCAGCGGGCCCGCGTGGTGCGCGATCTCGTCGTAGTCGACGAGGTCCACGAAGACCACGGGTGCCCCGCGCACGAGCTGTTCGGCGACGAGCGAGGTGTTGAGGTCACGCAGGACGACGTTCGAGACGGCCCGCAGGACCGGGTAGGCGCCCAGGCGCGACACGCGGGGCTCGACGTCGCGGACGGCCTGCTGCCACCCCTGGTAGAGCTCCTTGAAGAACTCGCCCACCGTGCCCACGAGCGCCCGGACCAGCACGAACGGGCTCGAGAAGAAGTGGACGAACACCTGCCCCGGCCCCAGCCCTGCGCGGGCCCTGCTCATGACGAGCAGGTTCGTCTCCGCGTCTCCCGAGAACATCGTCGAGACCGCGACCCCTCCGCCCGCGAGCAGCCCGCGGCCGTCGCTCATCGAGGCCTCGACCCGGGCCGCGTCGGCCGGATGGTTGGTCACCACGAGTCGTCCTTGCTCCCGGTCCCACCACCGGAAGGCAGGCACGTGCTCGCTCGTGCCGTGCAGGAGCCCGGCCTGGCTCGCGGGAGTGGTCGACGGGACGCGCGCCCACCACGTCTCGAGGTCGTGCGTGCCCTCACTGATCCAGCGCGCGAGGTTCGGCGCCAGACCCGCCTGGACGGCGTGGTCGAACGTCGAGCGAGCGACACCGTCGAGCTGGACGACCAGGAGGCCCGCGGGACGTGACCCGGGAGTGGTGGTCGGTGAGCTGTCCGACGGGCCGGACGCGCCGGGCAGGCCGGCAGCGGTGCCCTCCGCACCGCCCGACGACGATCGCGCGGCCCGGCGGGCGGCCGTGCGCTGCGCCCGGCGGGCACGGCGCAGCAGGTTGTCGATCACGTACTCGTTGTCGCTCGCACCGATCGCCCAGCGACCGATCGCCATGAAGAACGCCGCCAGGACGAGCACCGCCACGACGCTGCCCCAGTCGTCGGTCTCGAAGCCCGGCAGGTACGTGAGCGCGAGCCACGCCACGAGCACCTGGCCCGCGAGCCCCGAGACCAGGGCCCCGACGACTCCCGCACGCCCGGCGACCACTCGCCACAGGGGCCGCAGCACCGCGTCGCCGACACCCACGACGAACGCCGCGAGGAAGACCGACCACCACGACGTGATCCGCACACCCGGCACGATCCAGATCGCGAGCCCCAGCCCGGCGGTCGTCGACACCAGCGACCAGAGGGCTCCCGTCAGGTCGTGCACGGAGAACGGGAGCCGATGCCACATGGGTGCCATGATGCCGCGTGCGCAGGACGGGCGCCCGTCCGGCCCCTCGAGCGTGGACGAGCCACGGCATGTCGCGACGAGAGGCGGCGGAGCCGTGACGCGGGCGCGGTACGTTGGTCGGCCCGGACCGGCGGGCCAGGACGCACCGTCCCGACCGCCCGACGACGCGACGCCCACCAGGGAGACCGGCATGACGCACGACGCACCGAAGCCTCTGTCCCCCGTCGACCCCGACGCCTACCGCGCTGACGGCGAAGGCCCCTCGGGCTTCTGGTCCTCGGTCGTCGCTCCCACGCTCTGCGGGGCCGTGGTCCTCGCGGCCCTCGTGCTGCTCGACGTCCCGGCACCGTCCTTCTGGGTGGTCGCGCTCGGGACCTTCGGGGTCGTCGCGACGATCGACATCGTCGCGACCGTCCGGAACCGCCGGGCCCGCAGACGCGCGTCCTGACCTGTCTTCCCAGCGAGCACCTAGCGCGCGGGCGGCGCCTGCCGGTTCGCGGCCGCACACCCGCCCACCCCGCAGCGAGCACCTAGCGCGCGGGCGGCGCCTGGCGGTTCGCGTCCTTGCCCCACCGCTGCGCGTCCGGCAGCTCCATCGCGTCGCACAGCGCGTGCCACACGTACCGCGGCTCGACGCCGTCCTCGAGCGCCTGGACCGCGGTGCGGTCGTCCAGGGCGTTGAGCACCTGGTCCCGGGTCAGGGCGCGACCGTAGGCCGATCCGAAGACCTCGTCCACCAGCTGCCAGAACTCTCGATACCGCACGGGGACAGCCTGCCACGTCTCGGCGGCCCCGCCTGACGGGGTTCCACGGCGGGGAGCGGTTGTGGGTGGCAGCGCCCACAATGGCGAGGTGACGTCCCCCGACCCGCTCGCCGGCTTCAGCGCCCCGACCCGCGCATGGTTCGAGGGCGCGTTCGAGCGCCCCACGGCCGCGCAAGCGGGCGCCTGGGAGGCGATCGGCAGCGACCGGCACGCGCTGGTCGTGGCCCCGACGGGCTCGGGCAAGACCCTCGCGGCGTTCCTGTGGTCGCTCGACCGGCTGCTCACGCACCCCGACGAGCAGCCACCGGGTGGACCCGCGCCGGGGCAGGGCGACGACCGTGCGCAGCGCTGCAGGATCCTCTACGTCTCGCCCCTCAAGGCGCTGGCCGCGGACGTCGAGCGCAACCTGCGCTCGCCGCTCGCGGGCATCCGGCAGGCCGCCGTGCGGCTCGGCACCACGGTCCCGGACGTCGTGGTCGGCACCCGCACGGGGGACACTCCCGCGAGCGAGCGGCGGCGCTTCGGCGTCGCACCGCCGGACATCCTGATCACGACCCCCGAGTCGTTGTTCCTCGTCCTGACGTCGCAGGCGCGTGCGGGGCTGGCCGGTGTGCAGACCGTCATCATCGACGAGATCCATGCCGTGGCCGGGACCAAGCGCGGGGCGCACCTCGCGGTCTCGCTCGAGCGGCTCGACGCCCTGCTTCCCGTGCCCGCGCAGCGCGTGGGCCTGTCGGCGACGGTCCGCCCGGTCGAGGCCGTCGCGACCTTCCTCGCGGGGCACCGCCGGCCGGACGACCAGGGACGCGAGGTCGTCGTCGTGCAGCCTCCCTCGGAGAAGAAGATCGAGGTAGACATCGTCGTCCCCGTCCCGGACCTCTCCGACCTGCGCAGCGTGCCCGGGCCCGGCGGGAGCTCCGGGCCGGAGGGCCTCCCTGCCCTGCCCGACGGCGAGCCCGACCTCTCGGGTCCGGCCACCGGTCGACCTCCGCGTCCGTCGGTGTGGCCGCACGTCGAGGAGCGCGTCGTGGACCTCGTGGCCGAGCACCGCTCGACCCTGGTCTTCACCAACTCCCGGCGCGGCGCCGAACGGCTCACGGCCCGCATGAACGAGGTCTGGGCCGAGCGCCAGGGCGAGGACGTGCCGGACGTCGGGACGCTCCAGCCCGCCCAGGTCCTGGCCCAGTCGGGCGCGAGCGCGGGCACCGAGCCCGTGATAGCGCGGGCCCACCACGGCTCCATGAGCCGTGCCGAGCGCACCCGCACCGAGACCGAGCTCAAGGACGGGCGGCTGCCCGCGGTCGTCGCGACGTCCTCGCTCGAGCTCGGCATCGACATGGGCGCCGTGGACCTGGTGGTCCAGGTCGGGGCGCCGCCGTCGGTCGCGAGCGGGCTCCAGCGCATCGGGCGTGCGGGGCACCAGGTGGGCGCGGTGTCCCACGGCGTGGTGTTCCCCACCTTCCGGGGCGACCTGGTGCCCTCGGCCGTGATCGCGGACCGCATGCGCACCGGGCAGATCGAGCACCTGCACGTGCTGTCGAACCCGCTCGACGTCCTCGCGCAGCAGGTCGTCGCCATGGTCGCGCTCGACGACTGGACCGTCGCGGAGCTCGCGGCCCTCGTCCGACGCAGCGCACCGTACGGTGCCCTCGGCGACGCGACGCTGCACGCCGTGCTGGACATGCTCGCGGGCCGCTACCCCAGCGAGGACTTCGGCGAGCTGCGCGCACGGATCGTGTGGGACCGGACGACGGGCGTGCTCAGCGGGCGACCCGGAGCGCTCCGGCTCGCGGTCACGAGCGGCGGGACCATCCCGGACCGCGGCCTGTACGGGGTGTTCCTCGCCACGGACCCCTCCACGACGGCCGGACCCGAGGACACGGCGGGCGTGCTCGGCGACGCACCCGGGGGCGCCGCGACGGGAGCGCGGGCCCGGGGTGGTCGGCGGGTGGGCGAGCTCGACGAGGAGATGGTCTACGAGTCGCGCGTCGGCGACACGTTCACGCTCGGTTCGAGCACGTGGCGCATCGAGGACATCACCCCGGACCGTGTCCTGGTGACTCCCGCGCCGGGCGCCCCCGGACGCCTGCCGTTCTGGAAGGGCGACTCCCCCGGTCGCCCCGCCGAGCTCGGCCGGGCCGTGGGCGCCTGGGTGCGCGAGCTCGAGTCGCTCGCGGCGGCGGACGGCCCGCTCACCGAGCGCCTGCGCGACGCGGGGCTCGACGCCTGGGCGACCGACAACCTCGTCGCCTACCTCGCCGACCAGCGCGAGGCCACGGGTCGCGTCCCGGACGACCGGACGGTCGTCGTCGAGCGGTTCCGCGACGAGCTGGGCGACTGGCGCGTCGTCATCCACTCGCCCTACGGCGCCAAGGTCCACGCGCCGTGGGCGCTGGTCCTGGGCGCGAGGCTGCGCGACCGCTACGGGCTCGACGCCGCGGCCATGCACTCCGACGACGGGATCGTGCTGCGGCTCCCGGACCTGGGAGACGGCGGCTGGGGCGAGGAGCCCGGCGACGCGGCAGGGACCACCGGCTCGCCCGTCGTGACGGCCGAGGACCTGCTGCTCGCCCCCGAGGAGGTGCTCGACGAGGTCCGTGCCGAGCTCGGCGGCTCCATCATGTTCGCCGCACGCTTCCGCGAGGCGGCGGCCCGCGCCCTGCTGCTCCCCCGGCGCCGCCCCGACAAGCGTCAGCCGCTGTGGCAGCAGCGCCAGCGCTCGGCCCAGCTGCTCTCGGTCGCGAGCGAGTACCCCGAGTTCCCCATCGTCCTGGAGGCCGCGCGCGAGTGCCTCCAGGACGACTTCGACGTCGCGGCGCTGACCGAGCTCATGAGGGACCTGACGGCGGGCCGGGTCCGGCTGGTCGACGTCACGACCCCGACCCCGTCCCCCTTCGCCCAGTCCCTCCTGTTCGGGTACACGGCCCAGTTCCTGTACGACGGCGACGCGCCCCTCGCCGAGCGCCGCGCGGCCGCGCTCTCGCTCGACCCGACGCTCCTGGCCGAGCTCCTGGGCACCGAGGGCGGGGCCTCGCAGCTCGCGGACCTGCTGGACCCGGAGTCGGTCGAGCGGACCGAGGCCGAGCTCGGCGCCCTGGTCCAGAGCCGCCAGGCGCGGCACGCGGAGGACGCGTGGGACCTGCTGCGCAGGCTCGGGCCGCTCCCTGTCGCGGAGGTCGCGCGGCGCACGCGCGAGGAGGTGCGCGAGGAGGTGCCCGCATGGCTCACGGGCCTCGAAGGGGCGCGCCGGGTGATCCAGGTGCGTCTGGCCGGGGTGCCCGACGCCGTCGCGCAGCAGTGGGCCGTGGTCGAGGACGCCGGGCGGCTGCGGGACGCGCTGGGGGTCGCCCTGCCCACCGGCATCCCCGAGGTCTTCACCGAACCGGTCCCCGACCCGCTGGGCGACCTCGTGCGGCGCCACGCCCGCACCCACGGACCGTTCGGGGCGCACGAGGTCGCGGCGCGGTACGGGATCGGCGTGGCGGTCGCCACGGGCGAGCTGAGGAGGCTCGAGGCCGCACGGGTGCTGGTGTGCGGCCGCCTGCGCCCCGAGTCCCTCGGTGGGACGGGCGAGGAGTGGTGCGACGCCGAGGTGCTGCGGACGCTGCGGCGCCGGTCGCTCGCGGCGCTGCGGGCCGAGGTCGAGCCGGTCGCTCCCGAGGCCCTGGGGGTGTTCCTGCCGCGCTGGCACGGGATCGGTACGTTGCGGGGCACCGACGGGCTGCTGCGGGTCGTCGAGCAGCTCTCGGGGGCCGCGGTCCCGGCCTCGGCGCTCGAGACCCTGGTGCTGCCCTCCCGGGTGACCGACTACTCCCCCGCGCTGCTCGACGAGCTGACCACCACGGGCGAGGTCCTGTGGTGCGGGCACTCGTCGTTGCCCGGCGGCAAGGACGGGCTCGTGAGCCTCCACCTCGCCGACGCGGCCCCGCTGACGCTCCCCGACGTGACGCCCCTCGAGGAGGACGGCCCGCTCGACACCGACCTGCACCGGTCGGTCGTCGACCTGCTGACCGGCTCGGGCGGCTTCTTCCTGCCCCGCATCGCCGAGCTCGCGGAGGCCTCGCAGGCAGCGACCCTGGAGGTCCTGTGGGACCTGGTGTGGGCGGGCTGGGTCACCAACGACGGGCTCGGGGCCCTGCGCAGCCGGCTCGGTCCCGGGGGCGGCGCGCACCGCGCTCCACGCGCCCCGGTCCGTGCCCGCCCTCTGGCTCGCGGCCGCTTCGCCTCGCTCGGAGCAGGGTCGATGGCCGCCGCCCGCGGCGAGTCCGACCTGCGCGGCGGCTCGGGCAGATGGTCGGCTCTTCCCCTGCGCGAACCCGACCCCACCCGGCGCACGCACGCCCTGACGAGGGTCCTGCTGGACCGTCACGGTGTGCTGACCCGCGGAGCAGCCCCCTCCGAAGGCGTGACGAACTACTTCCGCGGCGTCTACCGCGTCCTGTCCGAGCTCGAGACCACGGGCACCGTCCGGCGCGGCTACTTCGTCGAGCACCTCGGAGGCTCGCAGTTCGCGCTGCCGGGGGCCGTCGACCAGCTCCGCACCGACGCCCAGGACCGCGAGCACGCCGCCGAGTCGGCGGGGCGCCGTGAGCTCTCGGCCCTGCTCCTGGCCGCGACCGACCCGGCCAACCCGTACGGCGCGGCCCTTCCCTGGCCCGAGCCCCGGGTACCGCACGAGCCGGGAGGCGGGGCGCCCGTCGGTCTCGGGGTGCGGAGCGGGTCGGCACCAGGAGGCCGTCCGGAGGTGCGCACGGCGGCGAGCGCGACCATGGGGGCCTCGACGGCCGTCGCGCTCGCACCGGGCACCGGGCCTGCCCGGAGCACGCCCCGCGCGACGCATCGACCCGGGCGCAAGGTGGGCTCCGTCGTCGTGCTCGCCGGCGGTGACCTGGTCCTGTACGTCGAGCGCGGTGGCCGCTCCCTCCTCTCGTTCGGCGACGACTCCGAGACCTCTGCGCGCCGCCTCGCGCTGGCGTGCGCCGAGCTCGCACGCGCCTCGCGCGCCGGGCTGCTCGGCAAGATGGTCATCGGACGGATCGACGGGATCGACGCCCTCGCCGGCGCGGGCAGCACCGCGTCGCGCGCGTTCGGGGTGACCGCCGCGCTCATGGAGGCGGGCTTCCGCCCCACCCCGCAAGGCCTGCGCGCATGACCGGTCGAGGAGCTCGCGATGCCCGAGGGTGACGTGGTCAAGGTGACGGCCGACCGCCTCGACGCAGCGCTGCGCGGGCGGGTCCTCGAACGTGCCGACCTACGGTGGCCGAGCGCGGGCGGGGTCGACCTCAGCGGTCGGACCGTCGTCGAGGTCAAGCCGTATGCCAAGCATCTCCTGACCCGCCTCGACGACGGGACGACCCTGCACACCCACCTGCGGATGGAGGGGCAGTGGCGCATCGCCCGCACAGGGACGGACGGAGCCGTCGCACGCAGCACGGACGTCCGGGCGGTCCTCGCGAACGAGGTGTGGACGTGCGTCGGCGAACGGCTCGGCATGCTCGACGTGGTCCGCACCCGTGACGAGCAGGTCCTGCTCGGGCACCTGGGTCCCGACGTCCTCGCGGACGACTTCCTCAGCGCCCCGGACTCCGGCGTCCTGCTCGCGCTCGCCCGCCTGCGCGACGCGGCAGCGACGGGTGGGTTCCCGGCGCAGGCGACCGCGGGCGGACCTCCCGCTCGCGTCGCCCGAGGGCTGCCTCTCGCCGACGCCCTGCTGGACCAGCGCGGGGTCGCCGGTCTCGGCACCATCTACACGGCCGAGAGCCTGTTCGCCCAGGGGATGTGGCCGTGGACCCAGGTGTCCGACGTCTCCGACCGCGACCTGGAGGCGCTCCTGCGGACCGCACGGGGCCAGATGCTCCGCAGCGTCGCAGAGGGCGTGGGAACCGTGCGGCGACACGTCCACGGCAGAGCACGACGGGCGTGCCACCGATGT
>NZ_JBHXBO010000118.1:0-12700 GCF_042726775.1 Oerskovia sp. NPDC060287 | reverse complement strand
CCTGGGTTCTGCAGCCCTGCCCGGATCAGTCAGGCGAACAGGTTCGTCTGCAGGACCGTGTAGAGGATGGTGTGGACGCGCTCGCGCAGGCCGTTGCCGACCCCCACCGGGTCCGCCTCGACCGCGGCCCGGGTGGCCTTGTCCGACCCGGGGAGCATCGCGAGCATG
This sequence comes from Oerskovia sp. NPDC060287, assembly GCF_042726775.1. Classification (NCBI taxonomy): domain Bacteria; kingdom Bacillati; phylum Actinomycetota; class Actinomycetes; order Micrococcales; family Cellulomonadaceae; genus Oerskovia; species Oerskovia sp. NPDC060287. Next base: position 12,532 of record NZ_JBHXBO010000118.1, on the reverse strand, counting down.
AGGTCGTTGCCGTAGCGGGCCGCGAGACCAGGATCCATCCAGGATCCGAGCACCGCGTCGGTCGAGACGACGCCCTGGAAGCCCCACTCCCCGCGCAGGACGTCCTGCAGGAGCGCCTCGTTGCCACCGGCCCAGGTGCCGCCGATGTTGATGAAGGAGCTCATCGCGCCGGTCGGGTCGGCCTCCTTGACCGTGATCTCGAAGGGCTTGAGGTACAGCTCGCGCAGGGCCTGCTCGTCGACGAAGACGTTCACGCCCGTGCGGGCGTTGACCTCCTGCTCGTTGAGCGCGAAGTGCTTCATGAACGTGAGCACGCCCTTGCTCTCTGCGCCCGAGACCATCGCGGCGGACATCATGCCCGACAGGTACGGGTCCTCCGAGAAGTACTCGAAGTCACGCCCACCCAGAGCAGAGCGGTGCAGGTTCATGCCCGGGGCGTACCAGCCCTCGATGTCGTAGGCGACGGCCTCGTCGCCCACGGACTCGCCGAGCGCGAACGCGAGCTCGTCGTTCCAGGTCGAGGCCACGACGATCTGCGTCGGGTAGGCGGCGGCCTCGAGCGGGCTGAACAGCGAGTTGAGACCCGCCGGCCCGTCGAGCAGGTCCATCGCGGGGATGCCGAGGCGCTCGACCTCGTGCGTGCGGTACGCGCCCTTGGCGAAGAGGTCGATCTGCTCGTCGAGCGTGAGCTGGTCGAGGAACGTCTCCCACTGGGGGTCGTCACGGTCGAGGCCCGCCAGGTCGGCCAGGACGAGGCCGTTGTCGGCGCCGTAGGTCGGGACCTCGCCCTCCGCAGGCTCGATCTGCGGGTCCATGCGCGCGAGCAGCTCGTCGGAGGCCATGGCACCCGGCTCAGGAGCCTGCGGGTACGTGCCCTCCCAGTCGGTGCGCGAGAGGGAGGTCAGGTCGCCCTCGGCGTCGGCGAAGCGGTTGGTCAGCTCGTACCCCGTGTCGGCGTCGGTGTCGTAGACGACGTCCTCGGCCACGACGTGCTCGAACTGCGCGACGGGCGTGTGCACGTCGGTGCGCACCGAGATCTGGTACGTCCCGGCCTCGAGCAGGTACGCACCGTGGTCCTCGGTGTCCCAGGAGGCCATGTCGCGCACGTCGAACGTGACGGTCACGGTCTCGGACTCGCCCGGCTCGAGCACCTTCGTCTTGTCGTAGCCCGCGAGCTCGATCGCTGACTTCTCGATGCCGCCCGGCGTCCAGGGCGCCGAGAAGTAGACCTGCACGACGTCCTTGCCCGCGACGTCACCGGTGTTGGTCACCGTGACGTCGACGCTGATCGTGTCGTCCTCGACGCGCGGGGCGGCGGTCTGCTGCTCGAACGTGGTGTAGCTCAGGCCGTGCCCGAACGGGAACTGGACGGCCTCGGTGTAGCCCGCCTCGTCGCCCGCGTACCGGGTCTCGTAGTAGCGGTAGCCGACGTAGATGCTCTCTTCGTAGTCCATGTACGAGCGCTTGACGTTGGCGTAGTCGAAGTCGCCGACGTTCTCGATCGCCGGGGCGCTCGTGACGTCGTAGGCGTAGGTGTCGGTCAGGCGGCCGGACGGGTTCACGTCCCCCGTCAGCACCTTGGCGAGCGAGACCGCGCCGCGGGGACCCGGGGTCCCGATCCACACCGCGGACTTGATCTGCGGGTACGCGTCGAGAAACCCGAGCTCCAGCTGGTTGCCCGAGTTCACGACCACGACGACGTCGTCGAACGAGGCCGTGACACGGTCGAACAGGGCGCGCTGCTCGTCGGTCAGGCGCAGCTGCTCGGGGCTCATGTCCTGTCCCTCGACGCCGTCGTTGCCGACGACCACGAGGGCCGTGCCGGAGAACTCGGCGGCCTGGGCCATGACGTCGTCGGTCAGGTAGTCGGGAGCGGGCTCGCCCTCGTCACCGCCGCCCAGCATGGCGCCCGCGATCTGCACGAGGCCGTTGGCGCCACCGGTCTCGGTCTTGGCGCCCGCGTCCTCCATGGTCGCCTTGAGGTCGGGGTTGACCGTGATCCCCTGGTCGGCGAGCGCGTCGTAGAACGGCACGGCCTGCGACTGGTTGCTGCCGCCGGACCCGCCGCCCCCGAGGATGAGGTTGAAGGACGCGAAGCTGAACACGTTGAGGGACTTCTCGGCCAGCGGCAGGACGTCGTCCTCGTTCTTGAGCAGGACGATGCCCTCGTCGGAGATGTCCTCCGACACCTGGGCCGCGTTCTCCCGGGCGGCCACGCCTGCCGGGGAGGACGAGTCGTACTCGATCGACATGAGGCGGCCGAACGCGCTCGCGAACGGCGCGACCAGTCCCCCGATCGCGATCACGGCCACGGCCGTGACGCCCCACCCGACCGCGCGGCGCGGACGGTGCTCTACCTTGCGGTTGATCCGTGCGCGCCGCCTGTCCTCGCGGCGCTCCGCGCGGGTCATCCCGGCGCGGGCAGCAGCCCGCTCTGCCTTGGCGCTCTTCTTCGCCTCCCGGGCTGCGACCTTGTCGGCTGCCCGGGCTTCCTTGCGGTCCTGCGGCGCCATTGCCTTCAGCTCGGCGCGTCGGGCCCGCCTGGCCGCGCGCAGCTCCTGTGCGCGCGCGACCGCGTCCCGCTTGATCTCTGTGCGTGTCGCCATCGTTCTCAGTCCTTCTTCGGAGCCCGCGCGGCCTTCGCGTGGGCACGCCATGCCGGGACGAGGCGGCGCATGCCGCCCCAGAACCGGCCGTTGACCATCACGAGCAGGGCGTCGAGCATCGCGTCGTCGACCTTGCCCGCGCTCATCCGCGACACCGACCGGAACGGCAGGTCGAGCGCGAAGCGGGTGTTGTTCGCCGCCAGGGGGCGGCCCAGTGCCATGAGCAGTCGCCCGGCGGTGTCGATGAGACCGACCAGCAGCCCCCCGACACCGCCTCGGCCCCGCGCCTGGGCGACGATGTCGTCGCGCGTGAGCGGCAGCCCGACAGGCCAGTCCGCGGCCGGGGGCGTGCGCCCCAGGAGCGTCGCGAACTCGTCGACCGGGACACGGTCCACCCGGCCGCTGACGTAGTGCGGCAGGGCCGTGGCGCCAGGGGCGGTCGCACCGGGCGTCCACGGCTCACCGTCGATCTCGACGGGCGCGCTCACCCGGAGGTCGCGCGACGAGGCGCCCACCTGGACCGTGGAGATGCCCGGCACGGTGCGCCACTGGTGCGTGACGACGTCGTAGGCGTCGAACGCGTGCTCGGCCAGGTCGACCGTCACGGTCGCACTCTCCCCCGCGTCGAGCGTGACCTTCGCGAAGCCCGCGAGCTCGCGGGGCGCGCGGAACGCGCCCTCCGCGGCGCTGGGCGCCTCGACGTACACCTGCACGGTCTCGGTCCCTGCACGGTCCCCGGTGTTGGTGACCGTGACGGTGACCTGCTCCCGGCGCGCCTTCAGGTCGCTGTACGCGAACGTGGTGTAGCTCAGCCCGTGCCCGAACGGGTAGCGGACGGGCAGGCCGACCTTGTCGGCGTAGCGGTAGCCGACGTAGATGCTCTCGCGGTGCTCGGACGTCGCCTCGGTCCGCCCGAACGTCGCCGACGACGGAACGTCCGCATAGCGCAGCGGGTACGTCTCGGCGAGGCGACCGGCCGGGTTGACCGCGCCGGTCAGCACGTCGGCGACCGCCTGCCCGCCGCCCTGGCCCGCGAGGTAGCCGTGCACGATCGCGTCGACGTGCTCGGCGAACGGCAGCTCGACGGGGGCGCCGCCGGCCAGGACGACCACGACCGGGACCCCGAGCGCCGTCAGCTCGCGCGTGAGGGCGAGCTGGTTGCGCGCGAGGCGCATGTGGGTCCGGTCGACCCCCTCGGCCTCGGCGGACTCGTCCAGGCCGAGGAAGAGCAGCACGACGTCGGCGCGCTCGGCCAGGCGGACGGCCTTGCGTCGGCGTCGCACCGACGACGGCGAGTCCCACGCGCCCCGGCCCGCGTCGCGGCGTGCGTAGCCGGGCTCGTAGCCGACGACGTCCAGCTCGCTCGCCCGCAGCGCGTCGAGCGCGACGTCCACCCGGGTCGGGTTCACGAGCGAGCTGCCAGCCCCCTGGTACCGGGGGCTCGCCGCGAAGTCGCCGATCACCGCGACGCGGCCCGAGTGCGACCCGAGCGGCAGGGTCCCGCGCGCGTTGCGCAGCAGGACGACCGAGCGTCGCGCCGCCTCGACCGCGAGCGCGTGGTGCGCGTCGTGGTCGACCGGTGCGGCGCCGTCGGGCGTGCTGGCGGACCCGGTGCGCGCGGCGCCGACGCGCGTGCGGCTCGTCTCGCGGGCGCGCTCCGTGCGCGCGATGAGAGCCAGCAGCTCGTCGACACGGGCGTCGAGGACCGCCTCGTCGAGGCGCCCCTCCTCGACCGCGCGCACGACCTCGGCGTCGGTCACCCCGTCGGTCGACGGCATCTCGAGGGCGTTGCCCGCGACCAGGCCTGCGACGCGGTCGTTGTTGCCGCCCCAGTCGGTCACGACCACGCCGTCGAAGCCCCACTGCTTGCGCAGGATCTCGTCGAGGAGCTCGCGGTGCTCGTTCGCGTAGGTCCCGTTGACCTTGTTGTACGAGCTCATGACGGTCCACGGCCGGCCCTCGGTGACCGCGATCCGGAACGACTCGAGGTAGGTCTCGTGGAGCGCGCGCTCGTCGACGACCTCGTCCATCGACATGCGGTGCGTCTCCTGGCTGTTCACCGCGAAGTGCTTGGCGCTCGCGGCGACGCCCTGGGACTGGATACCGCGGATCTGCGCGGCGGCGAGGCTGCCCGCGAGCAGCGGGTCCTCGGAGAAGTACTCGAAGTTGCGGCCCGCCAGCGGGTTGCGCTTGATGTTGAGGCCGGGACCGAGCAGGACGCTGACGTCCTCCGCGGCGGCCTCGGCGCCGAGCGCCTCGCCCACGCGCTCCACGAGGCCCGGGTCCCAGCTGTTGGCGAGCGTGGCCGCGGTGGGGAAGCAGGTGGCGGGGATGCTCGCGTTGAGACCGAGGTGGTCCGCTGCCCCGCCCTGCTTGCGCAGACCGTGCGGGCCGTCGGTGAGCATGATCGAGGGAACGCCGAGCCGGTCGACCGGCTTGGTGTTCCAGAAGTTCGCGCCTGAGGTGAGCGATGCCTTCTCGGTGAGGGTCATCTCGCTACGGGCACGTCGTCGGGCGTCAGGAGTGAGCACGGCGCCAGGATAGCCCAACCTCCACCACTTGGTGGAATTACGCGAGAGGGTAGCCTCTGACCTCGGAGAGGATCGTCGTGACCACACAGCAACCAGCCCCCACGGGGCGACCCGACGGGTACGCCACCGGGCGGGCGACCAAGCAGTCGATCGTCGCCCGCGCGGCCGAGGCCTTCGCCCAGAAGGGGTTCTACGGAGCCTCCCTGCGAGGCATCGCGCGTGAGGCCGGGGTCGACCACTCGACCCTCCTGCACCACTTCGGCAACAAGACCGCACTGCTCCTGGCCGTCATCGAGTGGCACGACGCGCAGCACGCGCCACCCGAGATGCCCACGGACTTCACGCCCGAGGACCTCGCCGACGGGTTCGTGCACGTCGCCGAACGCAACCGCGAAGCACCCGGGCTGGTGCAGCTCCTCTCGACCCTCTCGGCCGAGGCGGGGACCGAAGGGCACCCCGCGCGGCCCGTGCTCCAGCAGCGGCACCAGGTGCTGGTCTCGATCATCGGCGGGATGATCCGGTCGCAGCGCGAGCGCGGGGTCCTTGCGGAGACCGGCGCCTCACCCGAGGAACGCGCGGCGCTCTTCATCTCCACCTGGGAAGGGCTGCAGGTCTACGACGCGCTGCACCCCGGGACGGTCGACGTCCCCGGGATGGTCGGGGAGATGCTGCGGCGGGAGTTCGGGATCGGGTGATGCCGGGGGCCGCTGGGTGCGGCACCCAAGATGCCCGACGACGGAGCGCGCCGTCGTGCGGAAGGTGGGCTGCGACGTCGGGTAGGCGGGTGGCCGGAGGGCTCCAGCAGCATTGTGTATGGACAGGTGCAAATTCACCCGATCGGCGCTGATTTACCACCGGATGCTGTGGAACGATCCCACCATGCCTGGTTCGATTCACGCCCACGTCGCCGACGGTACGCGCCTCACGGTCGCGGTCGTCTCGGACCAGGGCGCAACACTCACCCTCTCCGGCGACATCACCGACCTCGACCCCACGATTGAGAGCGGTGGGGTCCTGCAGACCAATCCAGCTCTCCTCAGCAACATGTGGGCCTACGCCAAGGCGTGGTACGTGGCGCGGACGACGTCGTACTCAGAAGCGCTCGCTGCATCCGACCGCGAGAGCGAGAAGGCTGCGCTCAAGCAGGCCGAGGAGAACAAGAAGAGCGCCCAGAAGCGCGCCGACGGCTATGCGAAGGTCGCGCAGTGGATCGCCGACGTCGCAGACGACGTCTCACCTTATGAGCCGAAGCTGGGCTGGTGCTCGTCGTGCTTCGCCAAGTCCGAGCATCGCAAGTCCAACCGGCCCGCCGGCCAGCTGCCCGTCTACGTGTGCCAGGCGTGCGGGTCACCGACCCTTCCGTGCGTGGCTCCCGGTTGCGAGAACATGGCGGTCCGAGACCGCGGCGCCCTCCGTGTCCCCCAGTACTGTGCCGAGCACCGCCATGACATCCCCGGTTTCGAGAAGGCCCAAGGAACGTTCGGCGAGCTGCACGACTACGAGGACTTCCTCAAGTACGAGAAGCCCGACCTGAACAAGGCGTCCAAGATCGCTGCGGTCGGAATCGTCGGCCTTGCTGCCGGCGCACCACTCGCCCTTCTCGCCGCGCCGGCGATCGGCGGGGCGATCGGTTCGCTCGGGATGTTCGGCGGGCTCTCCGGTGCGGCCGCGACGTCGCACGGCCTCGCCGTCCTCGGTGGCGGCAGCCTCGCCGCCGGAGGGCTCGGCATGGCAGGAGGCACCGCCGTCGTCACCGCCGTCGGCGCTGCCGTCGGAGGCACTCTCGGTGCGTCCGTGTCGAACGCCTACGTCCGCGAGGACAAGTCGTTCCGGATCGAGCTCCTACGTCCTGGCCGCGGTGGCGTGCCCGTCCTCGTGTCCAACGGCTTCCTCACCGAGGGCGACCAGGAGAAGTGGGGTGGGTGGAAGTCGATCGTCGACGGGCGCTACCCCGACTCCCCCGTGTACCGCGTGCGCTGGGGCGCCAAGGAGCTCAAGGACTTCGGGGTGATGGGCGCGGGCCTGATCGGGAAGGCCGGGGGCACCACAGCGGTCAAGGGGGCCGCCGCCGTTGCTCACAAGGCCGGGGCGAAGTTCCTCGGCCGGACCATCGCACCAGCGCTCCTTGCGACCGACCTAGCCAAGAATCCCTGGCACGTAGCGAAGAGCCGCGCCGACAAGACCGGCGTCATCGTCGGCGACCTCCTCGCCCGGACCGAGGCAGAGTCCTATGTGCTCATCGGGCACAGCCTCGGCGCTCGAGTGATGGCTGTCGCGGCTGAGGCGCTGGGCACCAAGCCCGGCGGTCCGCGCATCCGGTCCGTCCACCTGCTCGGCGCAGCCATCGGCGCCAAGAGCGACTGGCGTGACCTGACGGGTTCGGTCGACGAGGCCGTGTACGGGTACCACTCGACTCGTGACAACGTCCTGAACGTGGTCTACAGGGTCGCGCAGGGGGGACAGGTCGCCGCCGGTCTCACGGGCTTCACCCCCGCCTCGGACAAGCTCGTCAACGTCGACGTCTCCGAGCACGTGAAGTCGCACTTCGAGTATCTGGGGCACGTACAGCTCAAGTGACAGGTGGGGGCGCGGTGGATCCTCGGACGTCACTGCACCACTACCCTGGGCCGATGCGTCCACCCCTCCACGTCCGCCCGGCCCGTCCCGACGACGCGGACGCGATGGCCGACGTCCACGTCGAGTCCTGGCGGCAGACCTACCGAGGCCTGATGCGTGACGAGGTGCTCGACGACCCGGGCCTGCTGCCGGCACGCGGGCGGTTCTGGAATGCCGTGCTCACCGAGGAGCGCTACGAGCCGTTCCGGGCTGCCGTCGCCGAGTCCGACGGCGCAGTGGTCGGCATCGCGCTCGCTGGACCAGCCACCGAAGCCGACGTCGCGTGGGACACCCAGCTGTACGTCCTCTACCTGCTGGGAGCGTTCCACGGCAGCGGCGCGGGACGTGGGCTGATGGAGGCCGTCCTCCCGGCCTGCACCTCGGCCGGGCTCTGGGTCGCAGATCCCAACCCACGAGCCCAGGCGTTTTACGCGAAGCAGGGCTTCAAGCCCGACGGCGTGACGAAGGTGGACGACGGTGTGAGCGAGGTTCGGATGGTGCGAAGCCACGGCTAGCTCGCCACATATCAGGTGGGTCCGGCGAACAGCGCCCGTTCAATCTCGTCGGCCTCGACCGTGCGGCCGACCGCAACGCTCAAGTCGTCAGCCCATCTCGACAACAGTCCGCAATAGGACACGTACGTGTCGGTGAACCAGTTGTAGTTGCCCTTCGGAAGCGACTCCCATCCGCAACTACGGAGGGACGTCGCGACGCGCGCATCGAGAATCAGACACCTCACGGCGCGACGCTCCTGCGGGGCGTCACCGCCAAGGAAGTACAGCACCTTGGTGAAAAAAGCCGGCCCGAGCCCAGGGATACGGCCCCGTCCCGGTTCGACGAGCGCGCCGTACGCCCCCCGCACGTCCTCTTTCCACACCCGCTCGGCAGCCTCGCGCAGATAGCCGATGCGATCTCTTCGCGTCACGGGATCCGCGAAGGCGTCGATTCGCGCGCGATTGTTCCGCCGCGACGGCCCAGAACCCCAGGCGAGCACATGCCACAGGAACTGCAGCCACTGCTCGTCCCGGCCTCGCCGCCCCTTGCTGCGGAGATCCGCGGACATGGCGAACAAGTCCGCCCGGGTCAGCACCGCCGTCCCGTCCTCACGAGTCGAGGGGAACGTGATCATCGGAGAGGTCCCGTCAGCCAGACCGGCCTCGGTAAGCCGAGACGTCCACCATACCGACTTGAGTTGGGCATCGGAGAATCCGTGATCCAAGACCCGGCCGGTACGGCTCGACTCCCTGACTGCTTCCCGAACCCAACGGGGTGGGGCCAACCCTTCCGGCGCCGTCGGGCGCTGCCTCATCGTCATGCCGGGGATCGTCGCACATTCCTGCTTCCCCGGCGATACCCCCAGTGGCGCGAACGGGGCACCCCGGAGCCAAGCACGTCCACGCGGGGCACCACGGCACCGCGCGGTGAATCGCCCCTTCCCTGTTTACGACCGACAGCGCAGTCGCCATCGAATTCACCCGATCGACAGCCCCGACGCGAGGAGGACTGTGGGATGGCATCGATCACGGTGCGCACCGAACTGGAGCGCATCCAGGCACAGAACATCGACATCACAAACTTTGAGACCACCCTCAAGGGCTTCCAGGACTCGTTCAAGATGCGGGTCGGAAAGGCTCGCAACCAGTATGAGGTTGCGATCAAGACGATCGATACCGCCATCGCCAACCTCGAGAAAGTTAAGGAAGCCATGCGACTGTGGACACAGCGGCTTGACGTCGCGGACCGCGGGCTTGACGAGGTGACAATCCGCAAACTGACCAAGGGCAATCCCACGATGACCGCGCACTTTGAGTCGCTCGTGCTCGAAGCCACCGAACCAACCAACTAGGTCCGAGGCCACCTGACGCGTGCCCGGGCGTACGTTGTTGCCGCACAGGTCCGCACGTTGTCGGGAGTTACGCCAGGCTGTCGCGGACCGCCCAAGAAGAGCCTCGATCTAGGCCGCCGAACTCCGACGATGTGATCCCCAGCATGCAAGGTCCGCTTCAGCAGTTGTCTCAGTGCTTCCTGGCTGGTCGCCCGGTCCCTGCCCCCTTCGGAGTCGAGCAGCCCCGCGACCTTGAGGTTCTGGATCGTGAGAATTGGGCTCCCCTGAAACGCACGAAGAGGCCCGGACCTGCGGAAATCCGCAGATCCGGGCCTCCGATCAGGCGATCGACGCCCGACCCACCAACCGGGTCAGAAGTTGATCATGTGCCCCGCGAGCCCGTGAATAGCCTCCTGCACGGCCTCCGACAGCGTCGGGTGCGTGTGCACGTTGCGCCCCAGCTCGGACGCCGTGAGGTCCCACTTCTGCGCGAGCGTGAGCTCGGGCAGCAGCTCGGACGCGTCGGGGCCGATCAGGTGGCCACCGAGGAGCTCGCCGTAGCGGGCGTCGGCGACGAGCTTGACGAAGCCCGTGGGCTCGCCCAGGCCGTGCGCCTTGCCGTTCGCCGTGAAGGGGAACTTGGAGACCTTGACGTCGTAGCCCTCGTCGCGGGCCTGCTGCTCGGTGAGGCCGAAGCTCGCGATCTGCGGCTGGCAGAACGTCGCGCGCGGCATCATGCGGTAGTCGCCCAGCGTCATGGTCTCGGCACCGCCGATGGTCTCGGACGCGACGACTCCCTGCGCCTCGGCGACGTGCGCGAGCATGAGCTTCGCGGTGACGTCACCGATCGCGTAGATGTGGGGCACGTTGGTGCGCATGACGTCGTCGATCGCGATCGCGCCGCGGTCGGTCAGCGCAACGCCCGTGTTCTCGAGGCCGAAGCCCTCGACGTTGGGCGCGAAGCCCACGGCCATGAGGACCTTGTCGACCTCGATCGAGCCGGGCTTGTCGTCCTTGACGCCCTTGTAGGACACAACAACGCCGCCACCAGCTCCCCTGTCAGTGACAGTCTGCACCGCGGTCGACGTCAGGATGTTCACGCCGAGCTTCTTGTACTGCTTGGCGATCTCCTTGGAGACCTCGATGTCCTCGTTCGGCAGCGCGCGGTCGAGGAACTCGATGATGGTCACGTCGACGCCGTAGTTCTTGAGGACGTACGCGAACTCCATGCCGATCGCGCCCGCGCCGACGATCGCGATCGAGCGCGGCAGCTCGCGCGTCAGGATCTGCTTCTCGTACGTGACGACGTTCTCGCTCAGCTCGACGCCCGGCAGCAGGCGGACCTTCGAGCCCGTCGCGATGATCACGTTCGCGAACGTCACGGTCTCGGTCTGGCCCGAGGACAGCGCGACGTCGATCGTGTTCGCGTCGCGGAACGTGCCGCGGCCGTCGTACTCGGTGATCTTGTTCTTCTTCATGAGGAAGTGCACGCCCTTGACGCGGCCGTCGGCGACGTCGCGGCTGCGGTCGAACGCCTTGCCGAAGTCGAACGACACGTCACCGGTCATGCCGAAGAAGTCGGCCTGGTGCGTGAACAGGTGGGCGAGCTCCGCGTTGCGCAGGAGCGCCTTGGAGGGGATGCACCCGACGTTGAGGCACACACCGCCCCAGTACTTCTCCTCGATGATCGCGACGGACTGGCCGAGCTGGGCCGCGCGGATGGCGGCGACGTAGCCGCCGGGACCCGCGCCGAGGACGACGACGTCGTAGTGGTTAGCCATGTGGACCAGCCTAGATCGTCTGCCCGACGGCGGTGCGACCGATCGCGTCACACGCCACCAGGGCAGGGGGCCGGGTCGGGCGTCGACGAGCCGGCGTGCTCTCGGGTGGACGCCCCGAGACGGGCGCCCGTCCGAGGGAATACGATGCGCTACAGCCGCGTCGACTCCCGACCTCAGGGCTCGTGGGCGGCGACACGGGCCTCGTGGAGACCTCATGGCCTTCGGACTCGCAGCACTCCTGGACGACATCGCGGCGTTCGCCAAGCTCGCGGCCGCCTCCGTCGACGACATCGGTGCCGCCGCGGGGCGCGCGAGCGTCAAGGCCACCGGCGTCGTGATCGACGACACCGCGGTCACGCCCCGGTACGTCGAGGGTCTGGCCGCGAAGCGCGAGATCCCGGTCGTCAAGCGCATCGCCCTGGGCTCGCTGCGCAACAAGCTCCTGTTCATCCTCCCGGCGGCGCTGCTGCTCAGCCAGTACCTGCCGTGGCTCCTGACACCGCTGCTCATGGTCGGCGGGACGTACCTCGCGTTCGAGGGGGCCGAGAAGCTCTGGGAGATGATCTCGGGCAAGCACGGCGAGGCGATCGACGAGGCGGCGGCGAAGAAGGCCGTCGACGAGGACCGGGTCGTGTCGAGCGCGGTGCGCACCGACTTCATCCTCAGCGCCGAGATCATGGTCATCGCGCTCAACGAGGTCGCCGACGAGGCGTTCTGGTCGCGCGCGATCATCCTCGTGGTCGTCGCGCTGCTCATCACTGCTCTGGTCTACGGGATCGTGGGCCTGATCGTGAAGATGGACGACATCGGCCTGCACCTCGCCCGGCAGCGCACGGGGTGGGTCCAGTCGTTCGGGCGCGGCCTCGTGACCGCGATGCCGCGCGTCATGGCGGTCATCTCGACCGTCGGCATCGTCGCGATGCTGTGGGTCGGTGGGCACATCCTGCTCCAGGGCGCGTACGACCTCGGGTGGCACGGGCCCTACGACCTGCTGCACTTCCTCGAGTCGGGCGTGCACGGCGTCCCGGTCGTCGGGGGCGTGCTCACCTGGCTCGTCGACACCCTGGGCTCGGCGATCGTCGGCACCATCGTGGGCGCGGTCGTCGTCACGGTCGTGCACTTCATCCCGCGCAAGAACAAGCACCACTGATCACCTGACGACGCCCGAAGGCC
>NZ_JBHXBO010000117.1:0-12865 GCF_042726775.1 Oerskovia sp. NPDC060287 | reverse complement strand
TGGCCGGCCGACCGCCCTCCCACCGGCTCGAAGGAGCAGCATGTCGATGCTCGTCCACGACGTCCTCGCCGCAGACCCACTCATCGGATTCGACCTCGCGGCACTGGGCCGCAACTTCTGGGCCCTCACCGTCGACGGCCTGACCTACGGCGCGGTCTACGCGCTCGTCGCGGTGGGCTACACGCTCGTCTACGGCGTGCTGCGTCTCATCAACTTCGCCCACTCCGAGATCTTCATGCTCGGCATGTTCGGGCAGTACGCCACGCTCCTCGCGCTCGGGTTCTACCCGAGCGGTGACGCGTTCGACAAGGGCATCCTGCTGACCGTCCTCTACCTGGGGATCGCGATGATCGGCGGCATGGTGGTCGCGGGAGGGGCCGCCGTCGGGCTCGAACGCGTGGCCTACAGACCGCTGCGCAAACGCGGGGCACCGTCGCTGGTGTTCCTCATCACCGCGATCGGCGCCTCGTTCGTGATCCAGGAGTTCGTGCACTTCGTGCTCCCGGCCCTGACGGGTGGCGAGCTGGGCGGCGTGAACGCCGAGCAGCCCATCCGGCTGGTCGAGCCCGAGGTCCAGTTCCAGATCTTCGGTGCGAACGTCACCAACGTCACGCTCATCATCATCTTCTCGGCGCTGATCCTGGCGCTCGCGACCGACATGTTCATCAACCGGACCAAGTTCGGCCGCGGCATCCGCGCGGTCGCGCAGGACCCGGTGACGGCGACGCTCATGGGCGTCTCGCGCGAGCGCATCATCATGCTGACGTTCCTGATCGGCGGCATCCTGGCCGGGGCCGCGGCCCTGCTCTACACGCTGCGTGTCCCCAACGGGATCATCTACTCGGGCGGCTTCATCCTGGGCATCAAGGCGTTCTCCGCGGCGGTCCTCGGCGGGATCGGCAACCTGCGCGGCGCGCTGCTCGGCGGTCTGCTGCTGGGCGTCATGGAGAACTACGGCCAGGTCGTGTTCGGGACCGAGTGGCGTGACGTCGTCGCGTTCGTCCTGCTGATCGTGGTCCTGATGTTCCGTCCGACCGGCATCCTCGGCGAGTCCTTGGGGAGGGCGCGAGCATGAGCACCAGCACTCCTGCAGAGAACGACGGCGCACCGGTCTCCGGACCGGCAGCACCGGCACGACCCCGCCCCGAGCTCCCGCCCGCGGGGCAGACGCCCGTCGGGCAGCGCCCCCACGGAGGAGCGGGCGACCGGCTGCGCCTGTGGTGGGACGCGCTCGCGCGCCCGGCGCAGTGGGCCTTCGGGGCCCCGTTCGTCCTGTTCATCGCGCTCCTGCCGATCCTCAACATCCCGGTCCTGACCACGGTCGGCACCAACTTCGGGGCCGTCATGGCCCAGTTCGGGATGTACGCGCTCATCGCGATCGGCCTCAACGTCGTGGTCGGCCAGGCGGGCCTGCTCGACCTCGGCTACGTCGGCTTCTACGCGATCGGGGCCTACACGCTCGCGATCCTCACGAGCCCCGACAGCCCGTGGAACGTGACCCAGCCCGAGGGCTGGCTGTCCGACGACTGGGCGTGGCTCGCGGTCCTGCCCGTGGCGGTCGCGATCACGGCCATGTCGGGCCTGGTCCTGGGGTCGCCCACGCTGCGCCTGCGCGGCGACTACCTCGCGATCGTGACGCTCGGCTTCGGTGAGATCGTGCGTCTGCTCGCGGACAACCTCGACGAGATCACGGGCGGTGGTCAGGGCCTCAAGTCGGTCGCCTACCCGCGGCTCGGCGTGACCGAGGAGCTGCCCAACGGCGTGTTCTCGGCGGGCAACGTGGGGAGCACGCTCAACTCGGGCGTGTGGTGGTTCTGGCTGTCGCTCGTCTTCATCATCATCTCGCTGCTGCTCGTGGGGAACCTCGAGCGCTCGCGCGTGGGCCGTGCCTGGGTCGCGATCCGCGAGGACGAGGACGCGGCCGAGATCATGGGCGTCCCCACGTTCAAGTTCAAGCTGTGGGCGTTCGTGATCGGGGCGTCGATCGGTGGCGTCTCGGGCGCGATCTACGCGGGGCAGGTCCAGTTCGTCATCCCGACGAACTTCAACATCATCAACTCGGTGCTGTTCCTGTGCGCCGTGGTGCTCGGTGGCCAGGGCAACAAGCTGGGCGTGATCCTCGGGGCGTTCATCATCGTGTACCTCCCGAACTTCTTCCTGGGGCGCACGTCGCTGTTCGGGATCCCGATCGACGGCAACGCGATCGCGAACTACAAGTACCTGTTCTTCGGGGTCGCGCTCATGGTGCTCATGATCTTCAGGCCGCAGGGGCTCATACCCGTCCGGCAGAAGCTGCTCACGTACGGGCGAGAGCTGTACGTCGCGGCGCGCCGCACGCTCGCCAAGATGCCCGACGGCGGACCGCAGGCCGCGTACGCGACGTCCGCTCCGGCGTCGGGCACGGTGGGCACGGTGGGTACGCCCGGCAGCAGCAGCGGGCCCACCCCCACGGGGCACGGGCCCGACGGGCCCGGCGAGAACGGTGCCACCGGGAACGACACGACCGACGGGGGGAACCGATGAGCAACGAACCCGGAGGCATGGGGGCCGGCGGCGACGTCGGCGACGCGCACCTGTCGCTGTCCGCCGACGCGGGCGAGCCCATGGCCGAGAAGTACCTGCCCGGCGCGGGGCTCGACGAGCCCGTGCTGGTCGACGTGACCGAGGTGCGCCCCGAGCTCGCCGACGCCGCGCTGGTCGACGAGATCGTCGCGGCCGACCGCGAGGTCCTGGCCGAGGTGGGCGAGCCGCTGCTCAAGATGGAGGACGTGTCGGTCGTGTTCGGCGGCCTCACGGCCCTGGACAGCGTCACGTTCGACATCCGGCGCGGGGAGATCCTGGGGCTGATCGGGCCCAACGGCGCCGGGAAGACCACGGCGTTCAACGCCATGACGGGCGTCTACCGGCCCACCAGGGGCCAGGTCCGGTTCGACGGGCAGGTCCTGGGCAAGGCCAAGCGCAACCAGATCACGCGCCTGGGCATCGCCCGGACCTTCCAGAACATCCGGCTCTTCAACGAGATGACGGCCCTGGAGAACGTGGTCGTGGGGACCGACGCCCGGCACCGGACCTCGGTGCCGGGGGCGCTGCTGCGCACCCGACGGCACCGGCAGGAGGAGCGCGACGCGATCGACCGGTCGATGGCGATCCTCGAGTTCGTCGGGGTCGGGGCGCGCGCCACGGAGAAGGCGCGCAACCTGTCCTACGGCGAGCAGCGACGCCTGGAGATCGCCCGCGCGCTGGCGACCGAACCCAAGCTGCTGTGCCTCGACGAGCCCGCGGCAGGCTTCAACCCGGCGGAGAAGGAGGCCCTCATGGACCTCATCCGTCACATCCGCGACGACGGGTACACGGTCCTGCTCATCGAGCACGACATGCGGCTCGTGCGGGGCGTGACCGACCGGATCGTGGTGCTCGAGTTCGGCAAGGTCATCGCCGACGGTTCGCCCGAGGACGTCACGTCCGACCCCAAGGTCATCGCCGCCTACCTGGGCGTCCCTGACGAGGAGCTGGCTGAGGGAGACGCAGATGCCCCTGCTTGAGATCACGGACATGACGGTCGCCTACGGGCGGATCGAGGCCGTGCGCGGCGTGTCGATCACGGTCGAGGAGGGCGAGCTCGTGACCCTCATCGGGGCCAACGGCGCCGGGAAGACCACGACCATGCGCGCGGTCTCGGGGATCCGGCCGCTGTCGCGCGGGAAGATCGTGTTCGACGGCAAGGACATCACCCGGATGAAACCGCACCTGCGGGTGCTCGAGGGGATCGTGCAGGCCCCCGAGGGGCGCGGGATCTTCCCCGGCATGACGGTCCTGGAGAACCTCGAGATGGGGGCCTACGGGCGCACGTTCGAGAACAAGGCCGTGCACGACGAGACGCTCGCGCGGGTCTTCGAGCTGTTCCCGCGCCTCGAGGACCGCACGTCGCAGGTGGGCGGGACCATGTCGGGGGGCGAGCAGCAGATGCTCGCGATCGGGCGCGCGCTCATGGCCCGGCCGCGGCTCATGCTGCTCGACGAGCCGTCGATGGGGCTGGCGCCCATGGTCATCCAGCAGATCTTCCGGATCGTCTCGGAGATCAACGCGCAGGGCACCACGGTGCTGCTCGTCGAGCAGAACGCGCGGCAGGCGCTCTCGCGCTCGCACCGTGCGTACGTGCTCGAGACGGGTGAGGTCGTGCGTTCCGGGGGCGGGCGGGAGCTCCTCGCGGACCCGAGCATCAAGGAGGCGTACCTCGGCGTCGCGTGAGCACGGGGCTCGACCCTGTGCACACTGTCCCCAGGTCTGTGGATAACTTTGTGGACAGCCGTGGGGACAACGTGTGGAACACGCTGTGGACGGCCTGTGGACGACGGATTACGGACGGCAGACGGCGGGTGGTCGGTGCGGTGAGCGCCGGCCGCCCGCCGGCGGCCGCGGAGGGGGCCGGTCGCGCCTACGCCTACGCCCCGAGCCTCTCCTTGGCGGCGAGGACCCGCAGCACCGCGGCGTCGACCTTGGCGGCGAAGCCCGGGTCGCTCTGCGCGCGCTGGACGAGCGCGGTCGCCATCTCGGGGATCACGCCCGGGTCGGCCGACGCGAGGACCATGTCGCCGCCTGCGGCGACGGTCAGGACGGCCCGGTCGCCCGGCGACCAGGCCTGGACCTGCTCGGCCTTGGACACGTCGTCGGTGATGACGACGCCCTGGAACCCCAGGTCGCCCCGCAGCAGCCCGTCGACGACGACGGGCGAGAACGCTGCGGGCGCGCTCGGTTCGATCTGGTCGTAGATCGCGGTCGACATCATGACGAACGCGGCCCCGGCGTCGATCCCCGACCGGAAGGCCTGGACCGACGGGTCGTCGCGCGTGGTCACCGTGTCGGTCACGCCCGCGTCGTCGTCGGTGTTGCCGGCCACGCGTCCGAGGCCGGGGAAGTGCTTGATCGCGACGTCGACGCCGTTCGCCTCCATGCCCGCGCTGAACGCGTTCGCGTGCGAGGACACGGTGTCCACCCCGAACCCGTAGTTCCTGCCGAAGTACCCGATCGGGGCGTTGGACCGCGCGGTCTCGGGACTCGTGACGACGTCCATGACGGGCGCGAGGTTGAGGTCGACCCCTGCGGCGGCGAGCTCCGCGCCCCACGTGGTCGCCTGTGCCTGCAGGTCGGCGGGCGCGAGCGTGGACTGGTCCATGGCGCTCGGGATGTCGGAGAAGCCCGGGCCGCGCAGGACCTGGACCTTGCCGCCCTCCTGGTCGGTCGAGACGAACAGGGGCGTCCCGTGCGTGGTCTCGTCCGAGACGAGGGCCGTGAACGAGTCGACGAGGTTCTTGACCGGCCCGGCCCCGGCCTGCGTGCGGCCCGCGAGGAACAGGTTGCCCACGTGGTGCGTGCTGATCGCGTCGTAGCTCGCCTGGTCGACCTTCCCGACGTTGACCCCGACCATCAGGAGCTGGCCGACCTTCTGCTCGAGGCTCCACCCGGCGAGCGGGTCGGCGGACGCGTCGGGGGGCTCGGTGGTCTCGCTGGGGGCGGGCGTCGCGGTCGGGGTGGGAGGGGCACCGCTGCCCGACGGCGGAGCGCTCGTCGGGGCGTTCGTCGCGCCGCCGGGGGAGCAGGCAGCGAGCAGGAGGGCGGTGACGAGAAGGGCGGCGCTCGTGGCGCCTCGACGGGACGACCTCATGCTTCGACCATAGGCCGGTTCCCGGGAACCCCCGGGCACGCCGTGACGCCCGCGGGTGTTCCGCGCGTCACGTCGCGAGGTGCCGGCCCACGGGGTCCGGGGCTGCGATCGGCCGGCCCACGGTCAGGGCGTCGCGCAGGGCGGGGTCGAGGTCCTGGAACACGGCGTCGGCCTGTGTCCCGGTCGAGTCGAGCACCGAGCTGAAGAAGCAGCGTGCCGAAGCGGCCAGGATCACGTCGAGGATCTCCCCGTCGTCGAGGCCCAGGTCCCGCAGCTCGGTGAGGTCGGACTCGGTCATGTCGGCGGCGCCTGCCGCGACCTTGTCCGCGAGGTCCATGACCGCGCGGTCGATGGGTGAGAGCTGGACGGTGTCGTGCCCCTCGGCGGCCTCGCGGACCGCCTCGGCGCCGACGTGGTGCTCGGCGAGGATCGATCCGTGGGCGAGCGCGCAGTACGTCGAGCGGAGCCGCAGGGCCGCGGCGAGCGTCGCGAGCTCGTAGCGCCGGGAGGACATGGACGCCTTGATCGCGCCGTTGAGCCCGATCCACGCGTCGAGGACCGCGGGCCGGTTGGCCAGCAGCCTCGTCAGGTTGGCGACGTAGCCGCGCGTCGCCCGGTCCTTCTCGAACGCGGCCGCGACGGCGCCGCCGGGCTCGTCCTCGGCGGCCTCTCGGATCCAGCTCATGGCGGACCTCCCTCCCGGGCGGCCGCGTGCTCACGGTCGGAGCACGGTCCCGGGTCGCCCCTCCAGGCTCGCACGGTGCGGTCGGAGCGGGAAGAGGGGGGCCGCGCCCTGGCGGGTCGCGGCCCACCGATCCCGTGGCGAGCGGCGCCCCACCTCGGACGGTCCGGTCAGCCGGTGACGTGCGCCGCGGGCTCGTAGGCCGCGAGGAAGGCCTCGAGCTGCGACGTGATCCCCGTCAGGGAGTAGCCCGTGCGCAGCTCGACCTGCGCGAGCTGACCTGAGGCGACCGCGGGCAGAGCGGTGAAGGTCGGTGTCTCGAGCTGGGGAGCGTCGGCCCACGTCGAGGGCACGAGGATCAGGTCGGCCGGGTAGGTGCCGGGCTCCTCCCAGCTCGCCGAGGCCCAGAACCCGTCCTCGCTGTCGAGCTCGGCGAACGTCACGCCCAGGTCGACGAGCGTGCTGCCGAGCGGCGTCCACGTCGGGACCGCGTAGTCGACGCTCGTCTCGAGCGGGATCGCGTAGGCGACCGCGACGTCGGTCTTGGTGGCCGCGACGGCCTGGACCTTCTCGCTCAGCTCGGCGAGCTCGGCGCTCTCCTTGGCGTAGACGGGCGAGGTCTCGGAGCCGCCGAGGCTGAGGGCGACCTCCTGGAAGTCGGCCAGGGTCGTGGCCGCGCCGTCGGTGATGTTGACCCCGACCATCGGCACGACGCCCTCGACGCGCTCGATGTCGTCGCCCCAGATGCTGCCGAAGTTCCCCCCGTTGTAGGAGCTCCAGATGTCCAGGACCAGGTCGGCGTCGGCCGCGAGGACCTTCTCGAGGCTGATGTCGGTGTCGGTCTCGGAGATGTGCTCGATCCCCTCGAGGTCGAACGCCGCGAGGTCCTCCTCGGACAGGCGGGAGAAGCCGATGATCCCCACCGGACGGATCCCGTACTCGAGGAGCACGGGGGCGGTGTCGGCCGTGGCGATGATGCGGTCGGGGACCTCGTCGAGGCTCACGGTCTTACCGCGGGCGTCGGTGTACGACCACGCTGCGGTCTCGCCCGCCGCGTCGGCGGTGGGGGAGCTGCTGCCCGCGTCGGATCCCGTCGAGCACGCGGTCAGGAGCAGCGCGGCGCCCACGGCGGCGGCCCAGGTGCCCGTCGTGCGACGGCGCCGCAGAGCGGGTCGGGGGGAGGAGGTCGGGGGAGCTGTGACGGTCACGGGACTTCGCTTTCGGGGGAGCACGCGGGTTCAGCACGGGGTGACCCACGGGGCGGAACTCCTCGGGGACGGGACGCCCGCTGCGAGGAGGTTTGGTAAGGCTTACCTATGTGTCGTCACTCTAGGTACTGCGATCGCGGCGCACAATCACGCGATCTGGTCGTGCGATGTCGCGATCCGGTCAACTCCCAGGTCAGGCGCTCGCGGCGTCGGCGCGAGCCGGGTCGTGTCACCCATCCTGCCCGGGGACCCGCCGTCGCCGTCCTCTCGCGAGGTGTCGTGCGGCGACCGTGCAGCGTCCCGG
Source organism: Oerskovia sp. NPDC060287 (assembly GCF_042726775.1). Classification (NCBI taxonomy): domain Bacteria; kingdom Bacillati; phylum Actinomycetota; class Actinomycetes; order Micrococcales; family Cellulomonadaceae; genus Oerskovia; species Oerskovia sp. NPDC060287. Next base: position 5,009 of record NZ_JBHXBO010000117.1, on the reverse strand, counting down.
AAGGCCCCGGGGGTCAGGCCCGTCTCGCGGCGGAAGACCGCCACGAACGCGCTGGTCGAGGTGTACCCGACGGCGTCGGCCACGTCGCTCACACGGGCTCCCTCGGAGAGCCGGGCCATCGCGACGTTCATGCGCAGGTGCAGCCGCCACCGGCCGAACGGCTGGCCCGAGGCGCTGCGGAAGACCCGGCCCAGCGTGCTGGGGCTCAGCCCCACGTGCCGCGCCCACTGCGCGAGCGTCCGCTCGTCCCCCGGGTCGTCGAGCAGCTCGTGGACGATCCGGGCGACGGGTTCGACGGTCGGGACCGTGATGCGGGTCGACGGCGTCACGGGCTCGAGCAGGTGGATCACGACCTGCTCGGCGTGATGGCGCGCCTCGTCGGGCATGTCCTGCGAGGTCAGGTACAGCACGAGCTCGGTGAGCAGCGGGGTGACCGCGACCGTGACGGGATCGGGGCCCAGGTCGCGCGAGCGGTCGGGGGCGAGGTAGACCGTGAGGAACCGGCTGTCCGACCCGGCGCGGACGGCGTGCGGGAGTCCCGCGGGGATCCACAGGCCGTGCTGCGGCGGCAGCGCCCAGACGTCGTCGCCGGCCCTGACCGTCAGGAGCCCCGACAGCGCGACGAGCACCTCGTGCGTGCGGTGCGCGTGCTCGAGCCACACCACGGGCTGGTGCGTCCGCGACGGCCCCCCGGCCAGGACGAAGTCCAGGTCCCCCGAGGGGTCCTCGGGCAGCACGACGAGCGCCTCCTGCGAGGGGCTGCCCCACGGGAGCCAGTTCTCGACGGGCACAGGACGGTCCACGCGTCGTCGCTACCGGTGGTAGTACGCGGTGAGGTGCCCGCCGATCCGGTGCACCGAGCAGGGGGTGTCGAAGATCCGGGTCAGGACGTCGTCCTGCATGATCTCGTCGACCGTCCCGGCCGCGGCGATCTGCCCGTCGCGCAGCGCCACGATGCGGTCCGAGTACGCGGCCGCGAAGTTGATGTCGTGGATGATGAGCACGATCGTCTTGCCGAGCTCGTCCGCGGCCCGGCGGAGCTGGCGCATCATGAGCACCGAGTGCTTCATGTCGAGGTTGTTGAGCGGCTCGTCGAGCAGGACGTAGTCCGTGTCCTGCGCGAGGACCATCGCGACGTACGCGCGCTGCTTCTGCCCGCCCGACAGCTCGTCGAGGAACCGGCCCTGGAGGTCCTCCAGGTTGAGGAACGCGATGGCCTCGTCGATCCTGACGTGGTCCTCGGGGCACAACCGCCCCTTCGAGTACGGGAAGCGCCCGAACCCGACCAGGTCGCGGACCGTGAGGCGCGCCGTGAAGTGGTTCTCCTGGCGCAGGATCGACAGCTTCTTCGCGAGGACGTCCGACTTCGTGGCGTGCACGTCGAGCCCGCCGACCGAGATCTCTCCCGACGACGGCTGGAGCAGCCGCCCGATGATCGTCAGGAGCGTCGACTTGCCCGCGCCGTTCGGGCCCACGAGCGACGTGATGCCGCCCTCGGCGATGGTGCCGGAGACAGGACCCAGGACGCGCTGGTCGAGGTAGTCCTTGGTGACGTTGGCGAACTCGATCACAGAGCGCCCCTTCGCAGGAGGAGGAACAGGAAGACGATGCCGCCGACGAACTCGATGATGACGGTCAGCAGGCCCGCGGCGTAGAAGACGTGCTGCAGGACGAACTGGCCGACCACGAGCGTCGCGAGCCCCAGCAGGAACGCCATGGGCAGCACGAACTGGTGCTTGTGGCTGCCCGTGAGCCGGTAGGCGAGCGTCGCCACGACGAAGCCGAAGAACGTCATGGGCCCCACGAGCGCCGTGGACATCGAGATGAGCAGCGCCACGAGCATGAGCATGATCGTCAGCTCGCGCTTGTGGTCGATCCCCAGGTTCGTCGCGGTGTCGCGGCCCAGCGTGAGCGCGTCGAGGCGGTACCGCCGACGCCACACCACGACCCCGACGGCCACGCACACGAGCGCGGCGAACGGCAGGTAGTCCGCGTCGACGTTGCTCATCCGGCCGAAGAGGCGCGTCGAGAGCAGGTCGTAGTCGGTCGGGGACAGGAGGCGCTGGAGGAACGTCGAGACGCTGCTGAACGCCATGCCGAAGACCACGCCCACGAGCAGCAGCACATACAGGTTGCCGAAGCGCCCCGAGAACAACCACCGGTAGAGCAGCGTCGCGAACGCGACCATGAGCAGCGTCTGGGCGACGACCTTGGGCAGGCCCTCGGTCCGGGCCAGGACCTCGCCGCCGAACACGACGACCATGAGGGTCTGCATGAGCGTGTAGAGCGAGTCGAAGCCCATGATCGACGGCGTCAGGATGCGGTTGTTCGTGACCGTGTGGAACAGGACCGTCGCGACGCCCTGCGTGAACGCGGCGATCACCATCGCGCCGAGCATCGTGGCCCGGCGCTCGATCACGAACTCGAACCCGCCACGGATGAACAGCAGCAGGAAGCACGCGCTCGCGACCACGACCACTGCCGAGACCAGGGCGAGGCGCGCACCCGGGGTGAGCGTCCGTCGTCGGGCACGGGACACACGTCCTGACGACGCCGCCTCGCCCGGCGTGCCCGGGACGGCGCTCGCGGTGGTCGTCGTGGTGGGCGCGGGGGCGGCCGGCGGAGGGCTAGTACGTGACATGACGACGCTGCCTGAGGACGAGGACGATGAAGCCCACGGCGCCCACGGTGCCGAGCACCACCGAGACCGGGAGCTCCAGAGGGGCGATGACGACGCGACCGATCAGGTCGCAGACCAGGATGAGGGCGACCGACACGAGCGCGACCCACGGGAGGTTCCTGCGCACGTCGTCGCCACGGACCATCGAGACCATGTTCGGGACGATCAGGCCCAGGAACGGCAGGAAGCCGACGACGACGCTCGTGACGCCCGTCGCGACCGCGACCACGAGCGTCCCGAGGAGGACGACGCGCTCGTAGCGCAGGCCCACGTTGGTCGCGAGGTCGCGCCCCAGGCCCGCGACCGTGAGCCGGTCGGCCAGGAAGAACGTCGCGACCGTCGTGCCCGCCACGATCCACAACGGCTCGTACGCGCCGCGCACGATGCTGCTGAACCCGCCCGAGCGCCACGTGTCCATGGCCTGGAGCAGGTCGAACGTCGCCGCCAGGTAGACCGTCACGGCGCTCACGACCGCGCCCAGCATGATGCCGATCAGCGGGACCACGATCGACGACTGGAGCGAGACCCGCCGCACGATCGCCATGAACGCGAGCGTGCCCACGAACGCGAAGAGCGTCGCGACGCCCATGCGCAGCATCATCGAGGCGCCCGGAACGGCGACGAGCATCACGAGGATGCCGAGTCCGGCCCACTGGCTCGTGCCGATCGTCGTGGGCTCGACGAACCGGTTCTGCGTGAGGACCTGCATGATGACGCCCGAGACGCTCATCGCGACGCCAGCGAAGACGAGCGCGAGCGTCCGCGGGACGCGCGAGATGAGGAACATGTTCCAGGCGTCGGCCGTGAACAGGTTGGCGAACGTGATGTCGTACCCGCCGACCATGAGCGAGGCGACGAGCAGGACGGCCACGACGAGGACGAGCGCAGGCAGGGCCAGGCGGCGGGGCGCGCTCCCGCGGACGTCAGGGCGTGACCCGACGGCGGAGCGCGGCGCCTCGTGCGTCGCGCCTTCCGGCCTGCCGAGAGGGCGTGCCGGGGTGGCCGACGGTCGGTCGGACTCGGCGGGGGTGCTGGGGATGAGGTTCATGGGACGTGCCGCCGGGGCGACCGCGACAGGTCGCGGCCGCCCCGGGCGGGGAGTCGTTCGATCAGGCCGAGAAGGCCGTGGAGATCTGGTCGAACACCTTGGTGTACGCGTGGATGCCCTCGGTGATGTAGAAGTTCGGCTCGAGGTAGATGACCTGGTCGTTCGTCGCGAACGTGGTCTGGGCCCAGGCGGCCTGCGACGCGAAGATCTCCTGAGCGGGCGTGAACTCCTCGTCCGAGGTCGCCGCGTCGCGGTCGAACACGATGACCCAGTCGGGGTTCGCCTGGGCGACCGTCTCCGGGGCCAGGCCCTGGTCCGTGTGGTGCGCGGTCTCGTCGAGCTCGCCCGACTCGACGGCGAACACGTCGGTCAGGTCGAGGGGCTCGAGGATGCGGCTGAGTCGCCCGGCCGCGTTGTCGACCCGGCCGACCGAGGTCGAGGCGAGGAACACGGACTCGCCGTTGGTGCTCTCAGCAGCCGCGGCAGCGGACTTCTCGAGGTCGGCGACCAGCTTCTCGGCCTCCTCCTCCTTGTCGAAGATCTTGCCGAGCGTCAAGGTCTGGGCCTTGAGGCCCTCGACGTAGCCGCCCTCGGGCTCGTCGCCGGGCGCGATGTCGATCGTCGTCGCGATCTTGCTCAGGTCCTCGGTGTAGTCCGCGAAGCGGTACCCGCCGATGATGAGGTCCGGAGCGGCCTCGCTCACGGCCTCGAGGTCGGGCTCGCGGTGGCTGCCGGCGTCCAGGATCTCGGCGTCGTCGGCCCAGGCCTCGAAGCCCGTCGAGGGCAGCAGCGGCTTGGGGGCGACGACGGGCTCGATGCCGAAGGCCAGGAGGGTCTCGAACGCGGTGCTGTCGAGGGCCGCGACGCGCACGGGCTCGACGGGGACCTCGACGTCGCCGTTGTTGGTCGCGACCGTGATCGTGGAGGCGGCGGGCGCCTCCTCGGCCTCGGGGGTGGACGAGCAGCCGGTGAGCGCGAGCGCTGCGGCGATGCCTGCGCCCGTGAGGGCGGTCCACCTGCGGGGGCTGGTCGTGAGCTTCACAGCGATTCTCCTGAGGGTGTCGGTCGGCCGTCACGGGTGCGCACGGTCGACGGCGCGTCGGAAGATCACTTCCGCCGCGCCGAATGTCAGGTTAGCCTAACCTGAGTTACGAGAAAAGAGGCACATCCGTCTCAGAGGGTGGGTCGTGGGGGGGCGGGGGGGGGGGCGCGGGGGGGGGCCCGGGCCCCCCGCGGCCCCCCCCCCCCCCCCCCCCCCCCCCCCCCCCCCGCCCCCCCCCC
>NZ_JBHXBO010000116.1:0-12899 GCF_042726775.1 Oerskovia sp. NPDC060287 | reverse complement strand
ACCCACGGGTCGCGCCCTTCTGGCGTCCCCGGGTCCGGTGGACACCGAGGAACCGTTCAGGACGAGCGTGGCCCCATGTTCACGCTCGTCCTGACAGCTCTGTGCCCACCAGGGGGCGACGGGCCCCTACACCTTGACGCCCAGGTTCTGCATCTCGAGCACGAGTCCCTTGATCGCCGCAGCGGGCACCTGTCCCCCGCGCTCGACGAGTGCCGCGACCGACGCCGGGATCTCGGTCTCCGAGCACAGGATGAGCGGGGTGTCGGCCGCCGAGTCGGGCAGCCGCCCGTGGGTGCCGCGCACGTAGGACGCATCGAGCGGGACGGTGCTCATGGCGTAGCGCAGCCCGACCTTCTTCTTGACGAGGTTGAGCCCGGCCTTGGCCTTGGCCAGCGGGTCGGCGGGGTCGAAGAACAGCTCGGCCGGGTCGTAGCCCGGCTTGCGGTGGATGTCGACGCCGCGCGCGTACTCGGGGGCGCGGGCGTCGTCGAGCCAGAAGTAGTAGGTGAACCAGGCGCCCGGCTCGGCGACGACCACGAGGTCTCCCGAGCGGGCGTGGTCGAGCCCGTAGCGGGCCTGCGCCTCGCGGTCGAGGACCTCGTCGACTCCCGGCACGCCCCGCAGGAGGTCGGCGACGCGCGCGAGCCGCGAGGGGTCGTCGACGTAGACGTGCGCGACCTGGTGGTCGGCGACCGCGAACGCCTTGGACGTCCACGGGTCGAGCTGCTCCTTGCCGTCCTGGACGTAGACCTCGAGCAGGCCCTCGCGGCGCAGGATGCGGTTGAGGTGCACGGGCCGGTTCGCCTCGGCGATGCCGTACTCGGAGACGACGACGACCGCGATCCCGTTGTTGGCCGCGTCGTCGAGCAGCGGGGCCAGGACCGTGTCGAGCTCGGCGGCCGCGGCGTCGGCCTCGGGAGAGTCGGGGCCGAACCGCTGCAGGTCGTAGTCGAGGTGCGGCACGTAGGCCATGGTCAGCTCGGGTGAGTGCGTGCGCAGGACGTGGCGGGTCGCGTCGACGATCCAGGCCGAGGACGCGATCGCGGCGGTCGGGCCCCAGTAGGTGAACAGGGGGAACTCGCCGAACCGCCCCGTGAGCTCGTCGTGCAGCGCGGGCGGACGGATGTACGCGTCGGGCGACTTGCGCCCGTCGGCGTGGTAGATCGGCCGGGGGGTCACGGTCACGTCGGTCGTGGCGCCCATGGCGTACCACCAGCAGACGTTGGCGGTCCGGTGGTCGGGGTTCGAGCGGCGCGCGGCCTCCCAGATCTTCTCGCCCTCGACGAGCTTGTTGTGCTGGCGCCACAGGAACACCTCGCCGAGCTCGCGGAAGTACCAGCCGTTGCCCACGGCCCCGTGCTGGGCGGGCGCGAGGCCCGTCATCATGGTGGCCTGGACGCTGCACGTGACCGCGGGCAGCACGGTCGCGAGCTGGGTCTGCCAGCCGCCCGCGGCCATCTGGCGCAGGCGGGGCATGTGGGCGAGGGCCTTCTCGGTGAGCCCGACGACGTCGAGCAGCAGCACGGGCTTCATGCGGGGACTCCTGAGGGTGCGGGGACGTTCACGGGGGCCACCGGGCCGGGAGCAGCGCCGGGGGTGAGGAGGTGGTCGGTGGCCCAGCGCAGCTCGGCGGCGATGCCGGCGACGAGCGGCTCACCGGGCTCGTCGGACGCGAACGCCGGCGAGTCGGGCGGCAGCACGGCCCACGTGTAGGTCTCGACGTCGAGGTGCGCCTCGTCGCCGTGGGGCGCCGCGCGCACGGCCTCGACGGCCGCGCGGAGCACGTCGGTCGTCGCGCTCAGCGGCGCAGCGGGCTCGTGGTGCAGCGGCACGTGGAAGTGCACGCGCCACGGCCCCTCCCCCGGCAGCCCGGGCCGCGCGCCGCCGTCGCCCAGCGCGTCGGGCAGGTCGTCGACGGGCAGCACGTCACCGCTCGGCGCGAGCTCGCGCACCTGGTGGATGTAGCGCTTCTCGACGAACTGCCCGACGGCGGCGCGCGCCTCGGGCGCCGAGGGCTCGGCGACGTGGAGCGCGGCCGAGGCCTGCACCTTGACCACGCGCAGCCCGGCCTCCGTGATCCGCGCGACGGCCGCGGCCGGGTCGGCGAACGAGACGGCGAGGTGGCACGTGTCGAGGCAGACCCCCACGTACGCGGGGTCTATCCCCCCGGCACGGGCCTCGAGCCACGTCACGACGTCCTCGACCGTGTCGAGCACGCAGCCGGGCTCGGGCTCGACCGCGACGCGCACGACCTTGCCCGTGCGGGCAGCGAGGTCCCGCAGCCCGTCCGAGAGGTCCTCGAACGCCCGGGTCGCGATCGCGTCCTGCGCGGGCGACCAGGGCTCCCCGCCCGGCTCGCGCCACGCGAGGGGGAGCGTCGAGATCGACCCGTCCACGCCGTCGGGCAGGAGGGCCGCGAGGACCTCGGCGCACTCGAGCGTGTAGGCGAGCCGCTCGGCGTCGGCCCACGTGGGCGAGTAGACCGCGAGCTTGACGACGTCGTCGTGGAACCCGCCGTAGGGGAACGCGTTGAGCGTGTGCACCTGCAGCCCGTGCTCGTCGAGCGCGGCCCGCAGCCGGGCCATGTCGTCGGCCGCGCGCGGCGAGGCCGAGAGCCGGTGCGCGAGCGAGGCGGGCAGCCACAGCCCGACCCCGAGCACGTCGAGCCCTGCGGCCTCGCGCACGGGACCGGCGTACCGGGCGAGCTGCTCGACCACCCCGTCGAGGTCCTCGGCGGGGTGGACGTTGGTGCAGTAGGACAGCAGCATCAGACCCGTGCCCCGCGCAGCACCGAGCTGCCCTCGAAGCTCGCGCCCGGTGCGGGCGCCTCGCCCTCGACGAACCCGGGCACGGGGTCGAGCAGCAGGTTGCCGGACTGCCCGTAGAACTCGACGGGGTTGCGCCACAGGACCTTGTCGACCTCGTCGTCGGTGAACCCGGCCGCGAGCATGGCGCGCCCGGTCTTGAGCGTCTTGAGGGGGTCGGAGCGGCCCCAGTCCGCGGCCGAGTTCACCAGGACGCGCTCAGTGCCGTGCTCGAGCAGGATCGAGACCATGCGGTGCTCGTCCATCTTGGTGTCGGGGTAGACCGAGAAGCCCATCCACGCGCCGGCGTCCTTGACGAGCGCGACGTTGGTCTCGTTGAGGTGGTCGACCACGACCATCCCGGGTGTGATCCCCGACTCGCGCACCACGTCGAGCGTGCGGTGGGTCCCGACGAGCTTGTCGCGGTGCGGGGTGTGGACCATGACCGGCAGGGCCGCGTCGATCGCCATGGCGAGCTGGCGCGTGAACGCCTCGTCCTCGGCGGGGGTCATCGAGTCGTAGCCGACCTCGCCGACCGCGACCACGCCGTCCTTGGTGAGGTAGCGCGGGATCTCGTCGAGCACCTCGGTGCAGCGCGGGTCGTTCGCCTCCTTGGGGTTGAGCGCGATCGTCGCGTGGTGGCGGATCCCGAACTGCGTGGCCCGGAACCGCTCCCAGCCGAGCAGCGCGTCGAAGTAGTCGACGAACGACCCGACGGTCGTGCGGGGCTGCCCGAGCCAGAACGCGGGCTCGACGACGGCGCGCACGCCTGCGGCGTACATGACCTCGTAGTCGTCGGTCGTGCGCGAGGTCATGTGGATGTGGGGGTCGAAGATGCGCATCAGGCGTCCTTGCTGTGGTTCGCGTGAGAGGTCGTGGGTCCTGCGGGGGCGTCGGGCGTGCCAGGGCTGCCGGGGGCCTCGGGGGCGATGCGCGCGACGTCGTCGGGCACGACGCGCCCCGCGGCCCGGCGCTCGGCCGCGAAGTCGCGCGCCATGCGCGCGAGCTCGTCGTCCGCGCGCTCGTCGAGCGCGGCGACCGCGTCGAGGCTCACGCCCATGAAGACGAGCTTGAGGACCGCGTGGCGCCACGCGTGGTCGTCGAGGTGGGCTGCCGCGAACGGCCCCACGGCCGCCGCCACGAGGCTCTGGTCGTTGGCGCGCAGGGCGTCGGCCGCGAGCGCCGTCCCGGCGCACGCCACGGCCGGTGCCAGCCGTTCGCCGGGCTGCCCCGCCAGCGTGAGGGCGTCGAGCCCGCGCAGCACGCCGCGCCGCTCGGGCGTGTCGCCGCGCTGGTAGGTCTCGGTCAGGCGCGTCGCGAGGGACTCGCCGTCGGCGGGCAGGACGCTCGCGAGCGCGACGACGAGCCGGGCACGCGCGGCGTCGTCGAGCGTCCCGTGCAGGACCCCGGCAGGGTCCAGCTCGGGGTCGAGGGACGTGCGCCCCACGGCTCGCCCGGCGCGTGCCAGGTGCCCGACGGCGGCGCCCGGGTCCTCGGCGATCTCGCCGCAGGCCGTGGCCAGCCAGGCGGTCTGCTCGTCGGTGAGCAGGCCTGCGAGGGCGTCGGGACGGCCGGGACCGGGGTTCGTGACACCCGGTGCGTCGGTCAGGTCGGGGGTGGTCATCGGAGTGCCTCCTGGGGTGCGGATGCGGTGGTCGTCGGAGAGGTCGGGTCGGTCGCGCTCCACGCCTCCCAGGCCTCGGTCATCGCGGTCATGCTGCGGTGCGCGAGCCCGGGGGCGTCGTACGAGTGGCGGGGCAGCTCGACGGCCGCGACGCCCGTGTAGCCGATCTCGCCGAGCGTGCCGAGGGCGAGCGACAGGTCGAGCTCGCCGTCCCCGAACGGCAGGTGCTCGTGCGCGGTGTGCCGCATGTCGTCGACCTGCACGTTGAGCAGGTGGGGCGCCGCGGCGAGCAGCGCGCCGCGCACGCCGTCGGGCTCGACGACCACGCAGTGCCCGAGGTCGACCGTGACCCCCAGCTCGGCGGGCGACCCGACGTCCTCGCGCAGCCGCAGGGCGTCTCCCACGGTCTCGACGAGCATCCCGGGCTCGGGTTCGAGCGCGACCCGGACCCCGTGCTCGCGGGCGTGGGCCACGACGCGCGGCACCCGGGCGAGCAGGCGCTCCCAGCCGGCCTCCGCCGTCGTGCCCGCGGGCAGGACTCCCGAGAAGAACGACACGCACTCGGCGCGCAGGCCCGCCGCGACCTCGACCGCGCGGCACAGGAAGCGGACGCGGACGTCCGCGAGGTCCTCGTCGGGGTCCAGGAACGTCGGGTGGTGCTTGCGGAACGGGTCGAGCAGGAAGCGGGTGCCGGTCTCGACGACCACGCGCATGCCCAGGTCGTCGAGGCGCTCGCGCAACCGGGCGACCTGCGCGTCGGCGTCGTCCGCGAACGGGTCGAGGTGCGGGTGCCCGAGCGTGAGCGCCACGGCGCCGTAGCCCTCGTGCGCGAGCACGTCGAGCGTGACGTCGAGCGGGTGGTCGGTGAAGCCGTTGGTGCCGTAGCCGAAGGTGAAGGGCGGTGCGCCGGGGCTGGTGGAGTGGCTGGTCGACGGGCTCATGACTCGCTCAGTCCCGGGTTCGGGCTCGTGCTGCGCCGGTTCCTGGCACGCAGCGCGCGACCCACGACCTCGACCGCCGCGAGGACCGCGACCGAGCCCAGGCTCCCGCCGCGTGCGGCGAGCGCGGCCTGGAGCGGCACCATCGAACGGATGCCGGCCTTGGTCGCCGCGAACGCGTTCGCGGCGTCGGGCGCACCGACCGCCCGCGCCTGCTGCGGCAGGCACGAGGCCGCGTAGACCCCGGCCGACGCGAGCGCGGCGAGCACCGGGACGACGGCGCGTGCGCGCCGCCCCGCACCGGACCGCCCGAGGGCGGGCTCCGCCGTCGGGCTGGAGCGCAGCGAGCGCAGCGCGCCGACCGCCACGGCTCCCGCGACCCCGACCGTCCCCGCCGCCACCGCGGCCGCGACGGGTGGGGTCGTGCCGTGGACCTCGCCGCGCGAGAGGACCGTCACGCCCGCGGTGTGCACCGTGAGCGCAGCGGCCGCAGGAAGGGCAGACCTCACCCTCCCTGCGCCCGCGCCCATGAGGACGTCGAGACCACGGCAGGCCGCCATGACGACCGGACCGGACGCGTGGTTCTTCGCGACCAGGTCGTACGTCCACACGCTCGCGGCCAACGGGACCGCGAGGACGAACGATCGTCGCCCTCCCCCGGCCGCCGCGAGCGTCAGCCCCGCAGCCGTGAGGCCCGTCGCGACACCGAGCGCCTGCGTGGGCGAGACGCGCCCCGAGGGCAGCGGACGCTCGGGACGCTCGACCGCGTCGAGCTCCCTGTCCGCGTAGTCGTTGAGCGCCATGCCGCCCGCGTACAGGCAGGCCGAGGACAGGGGCAGCAGCGCGAGCCGCCACGCCCGCACGTCCCCGGCACGCGGCGTGCGCGCCGGGCCGAGCCGTCCACCCGCAGCCGCTCCCGCCAGGGTGTCCCCCACCACGGACAGGACCGCAGGAGCACGGACCAGGTCGAGGTAGTCGCGCAGCGTCACGGCTCGTCGACCCCAGCCTGTGCGGCGTCGGCCTGCGCGCTCGTCCGGTGCGCCCACACACCCAGCACGCGGGACTGCTCGGCGAACGAGTGCACGTCCGAGCCCCACGGGTCCTTGAAGAAGAAACCCATCTCCGGCACGGGACCGGACAGGCCCGCGGCGTCAGCGAGCGCCAGGAGACGCGCCAGGTCCAGGACGAGGGGAGCCGCGAGCATCGAGTCGTACGCGCTCCACGTCGTCTGGAGCGTCAGCCGCGAGCCCAGGAAGCCCTCGACGTGGATGTGGTCCCACGCGACCTTGATGTCGCCGAGGTCCGGGACGTTGTCGATGTGCAGCGGCGTGACCGTGCTGCCGGTCAGGTCCTGCAGGCCGCGGTTCTTCGACACGAGCTTGCTCTGGACCGCGTGCGGGTCCGCGAGCGTCGCGCCGTCGCCGCCGCCCAGCAGGTTCGAGCCCGCCCAGGACAGGACCCGCAGACCGCGGGCCGTGATGGCCGGCGCCAGGACCGAGCGCAGCCACGTCTGCCCGGTCTTGCCGTCCTGGCCCGCGAACGGCACGCCACGCTCGGCCGCGAGCGCGTGGAGCGCCGGGAGGTTCATGCTCGCCGAGGGGGTGAAGCCCGCGTAGGGAGCCCCTGCGAGGAGCGCCGCGTACGCGTTGACCGAGCTCGCGGGCAGGACCTCGAGCTCGGGGTCCTCGAGGGCCGCGCGCAGGAGGTCCAGGTCCTCGAGCTCGGGGGCCGGCGCAGGCAGCGGCTCGGTCGAGGCGAGGTCGACGACCACGACGCGGGCCAGGCCGTGGCGCTCGCGGAAGTCGACGATGTCGGCCGCGAGCGCCTCGGCCGCGGCGGCCTGGGAGCCCGTGCGGTGGGCCGCGTCGTAGCCGGGGCGGATGTCCGCGTCGACCGCGTCGAGCTGGGGGCGCACGGCCTCGAGGAGGCGGTAGGGGATCATGCCGGCCTCGACGAGCTGCTCTGCCTTCTTGCCCAGGGGCGTGTCGCTGATGTCGTGGCCGCCCACGACGAGGTCCGCGAAGGCCGGCAGGGCGACGTCGTCGAGCGGGGCCTGCGCGGTGACGCAGCCGGTGGGGGCGGAGAGTCCCGAGGCGATCGCTGCCAGGCCGAGGGTCGCGGTCGTGGCGACCGACCCGCGGGCCCCGACGAACCAGATGCCGGTGCGGCCGTGGTTCCACGTCGACTGGTGGGCTGAAAGGTGCATCGTCGCTCCTGGTCCCGTCGACCCCGGGGACCGGGGCCGATGTGGCGAGCCGAGGGCCTCGTCGCCCTCGACGGGCCTGCGAGCCCGGGGCGGGCGCACTCTCGCTGCTGCGGGGGCGTGCTCCTGCTGTCCGGGCCGAGGCCGTGGCCTGACCCTAACCCCCCTTTTGTCGATGGTCAATCAAAAGCCGGAGGGTTCTGCCGTGGAGTCCTGGAAACGGCAACAAAAGAAAGGGTGCCGGGAGCAACGCTCGTCGCGTCACCCCCGGCACCCCCTTCGCCTCGACCGGCGGGCGGGCGGGGACGTCGCCGTCGGCCGTCAGCCCACGGACGCGAAGTCCAGCTCGTCGTCGGCGACCGCGACGACCGACCACGCGTTGCCCTCGGCGTCGCTCAGCTCGTACGACGGCACCAGCACCGCGCCGCCGTCGTTCTGGTAGTGCACGGCCCAGCCCAGGCGGGCCTCGGTGATCGTCACGTCGCTGACGGGCCAGGAGATCGCGGCGCCCTCACCGGCCGTCGGTGGCACCGTCGGCTCGGTCGGCTCGACGGGAGCCACCGCCGAGTCCTCCATGATGCCGACCTGCCCGTCCCGGGCGTAGGCGATCATCCCGGAGCCCGCGAACCGCGGGTCGCCCAGGCGCTCGACCGCCACGGTCGGGCTGACGACCGGGTAGTCCCCGATCGACACCGTGGGGGCGAGCGACCCGTAGAGCGACGAGAGCCCCGCGCCCGAGTACGTGAAGTTCCACGCGAGGCCCGTGCGCTGGCCCTCGACGACCTGCGCCGCGGTGACCGACACGGCCCTGCCCTCCTCCTCGAACCGGTCGGTGACGAGCTCGTACCCCGCCGGGTCGACCCCGAGCGAGGTCAGGACGTCCCGCGCCGCGGCGATCGCCGCGTCGGCCGTGGGCGCCTCGCCCAGGTCCGCCTGGCCGCACCCCGCCTGCGGGTCGACCTGCATCTCCTCGGTGCTCGGCGAGCCCGACCCCACGCCCGGGTCCACGAGCACGCAACCCCAGGGGTCCTTGGTCGGGTCGTTGAACGACACGCTCGCCTGGCCGTCGGGCTGGAGGTTGACCCCGGGGCCCGTGCCGTCGTTCGCCCCGACGACCCACGCCCCGTACTCCTGCCGCGGCTCGCCCGCGACGCCCAGCGCGGCCGCGACGCGCGCCGCGGACTCGGCCGAGAACACGCCCGCCGCGTCGAGGGCCCACGCCGGAGCCGAGCCCTCCTCGGTCCCCAGCCCCGACGCGGTGAAGACCGTGCGACCACCGAACCCGCCGAACCCGAGGCTGCTCATCTTGCTGTCGGCCGCCAGGCTCGACGCCGCGCCTTCCTCTGTCGCGGGCGCCTGCAGGGTGATGGGTGCGTCCGCGGTCGAGGCGCTCGACCCGGCCCCCCCGCCGCTCGCGCTCCCCAGCGCGTACCCGCCCACGCCGAACGCGAGCACGCCCGCGACCGCAGCAGCGGCCGTGAGCGGGAAGCGGCGACGACGCCGCGCGCGGTGCACGGCCAGCTCGTCGGGCAGGTCGGCGTCTGCCGCCTCGACCTCCGGGGGCAGCGCGCTGCCGCCCGACGACGGCAGGACCGTCCGCGGTGCGGCCTCGCTCGGGGCCGGCGCGCCGGACAGGTGCGCACGGACCGTCTCGTCCTTGGCCGCGATGGCCCCCAGGTCGGGGGTCGCCGTCGCGGCCGGGTCGGCGTCGCGCACGCGCTCGTACGCCTCGTCGCTGGGCTCGGGGGCCGGTCCAGGGGTGCGGTCGTCGGTGCTCATCGGGAGCCTCCAGCTCGTCGATCCGGGGGCCCGGATCCTCTACCTCGTCTGTGTCGTCAGCGCTCCGGGTCTTGCACCGGGCGAAGCGTCGGCGTCGCCGTCCGGGCACGGACCTGCACGACCGGCACCTCGCCCGTGTCGCCCGCCCTGGCCTGGGCGGCCCAGGCCTCGCGCAGGCGCGACCTGGCCCGCGACAGCGCCGCGTCGGCACCGCCTCGACTCACCCCGAGGATCTCGGCGAGCTCGTCCCCGGAGACACCGTCCCAGGCGTTGAGGAGCAGGATGCGGCGGTCGCGGGACGAGAGCGCCGCGAGCACCCGGCGGACGTGGTCGTCACCGAGCGCGAGGGACATCGGGTCGACGTCGTCGGGCTCCTCCGGGACGTCGGCCACCAGGACCGGGCGCAGCTTGCGCCGGTGGTTCGCGAGGACGAAGCCCGCCGTGCGGTAGAGCCACGGGAGCTCGGCCGCCTCGGGGACGTCCGCGCGGCGCCGCCACGCGGTCGCGAAGACCTCGGCCGTCAGGTCCTCGGCGTCCGGGCCCGCCCCACCGACCTGGGCGGGCAGGCGACGGCGGAAGTACCGGTACACCGCTGTCGTGTGCGCGGTGAACAAGGCCTCGAACCAGGCGTCGTCGCGGGGCGGGGGCGTCACAGGGGCTCCAGGTGGGATCGCCGGCATCATCACCCTCCCTGTGTCGTGGCCGGGCGACTCCTTGCACCACGACGCGGTCCGAGTGCCCTTCCAGCCACGATCATGCCTCTACCCTGGGCACATGAGCGCCCCCGACGCCGCCGTCCCGACGCCGCAGCCCGCCACCCGTCCGACGAAGCGCAAGGGGCGCACGGCAGGGTGGGTGATCCTCTCCCTGTTCCTCCTGCTCGTCGCGCTCCTCGTGTGCGGCGCGCTCCTGGCGCGCGACGCGCTCGCGGCCCGCTCCTCGCTCACCGAGGCGATCGAGAAGGTCCCGGCGGTCGAGGAAGCGCTGCGCTCGGGGGACGGGGGCGCTGCCGAGGCTGCGCTGGCCGAGGTCCAGCCCCTCACCGCGGACGCGCGCGCCAGCACCGACGGCCCGCTGTGGTGGCTCGCAGGTCGCGCACCGTTCTTCGGCGCCGACGTCCGCGCCTTCTCGACCGCGGCCTGGGCGCTCGACGAGATCACCCAGAAGGTGCTCCCGCCGCTCGCAGCCGCCGCGGCCACGGTGTCGGAGGGCGGGGTCCAGGTGCACGACGGCACGGTCGACCTCGCGCCGCTCACCGCCGCGGCCCCGCAGATCGAGTCCGCGGCGGGCACCATGACCGCGGTCGTGGACCGTGTCGACGCGCTCGACGTCGCGGACCTGCACGACGAGCTCGCCGGGCCGGTGGTCGACCTCCAGGACAAGGTCGACACGCTCGACGGGCTCGTCACGACCGCGCACCGGACCACGACCCTCCTGCCCGCGATGCTCGGTGCCGAGGGACCACGGACCTATGTCGTCATGGCCCTCAACAGTGCCGAGCTCCGCGCGCCCGGCGGCATCCCCGGCGCGTTCGCCGCGATCGGCACCGACGACGGGACGATCACGCTCACCGGGCAGGCCTCGACCAGTGCCGTGGGTCCGTTCCCCGGAGGGATCCGGCCCCTGACCCCCGCCGAGGAGAACCTGTTCGGTCCGAACCTGGCGACGTACGTCCAGGACACCGTCCTCACCCCCGACTTCCCCACGGCCGCCCGTCTGAGCGCCGACATGTGGACGGCGTCGCAGGGGCAGGAGGTCGACGGCGTCCTCACGCTCGACCCCGTCGCGCTGTCCTACCTGCTCGAGGCGACCGGGCCGGTCGACGTCGCAGGGACCACCATCGACGCGGGCAACGCCGTCTCGACCCTCCTCTCGGACGCCTACGAAGAGCTCGATCCCGGCGAGGAGACCGACGCGTTCTTCGCGGCCGTCGCGTCGTCGGTCCTGTCGGTGGCCCTGTCGGGGAGCACCGATCCGGCGAGCCTGCTCAGCGCTCTTCAACGAGCATCGAGCGAGCACCGCATGCTCGTGTGGTCGGCGCACGAGGACGAGCAGGAGCTGCTCACGGACACGGTCGTCTCGGGTGACATCGACTCCTCCGAGCGGGCCGCGGACACCGTCGGCGTCTTCTTCAACGACGCGACCGCAGGAAAGATGGACTACTACCTCGACTCGAGCGTCCAGCACGTGTCGAGCGAGTGCACCGCGTCCGGGCGCTCCGACACCTTCCGCGTGGACCTCACGTCCAACGCCCCCGCCGACGCCGCGACCGACCTGCCCTGGTACGTGACCGGTGGCGGGATCTCCGGGACACCGCCGGGAAACATCCGGACCGACCTCTTCCTCTACCCACCGCGCGGTGGACGCATCGTGAACACGACCGCCGACGGGACGTTGACCGGCAGCAAGGTCGTGGAGAATCACGGCCGCGCCGTCGCGATGCTCCAGCGCGAGCTCTCCCCGGGACAGAGCACGAGCGTCACGTTCACGGTCACGAGCGGCGGGACAGGTGGGACGAGCACCTCGTCGAGCACCGGGCAGATCGACGTCTGGTCGACTCCGACCATCCGTCAGGGAGGCCTTGCCACCATCGAGGTGCCGGTCTGCGGGTGACGGAGAAGATCACGGCGGAGCAACAATTCTCCGCCGACAGGTTTTCACCCCGGACACCCGTCCATCTGGCACCTGATAGTCGATACCCTGACAAGCCAGGGTCCATTGACGGTACCGACGCGCACCAGAGCTTTGACCCTCCCATTCATCGACCGCCACGAACAAGACTGGTGATGACGCCATGAGCACATCAAGGACCACACTCTGGGCGCGAGGACTCGTCGTCGCAGGGCTCGTGGGTGCGACGGCTCTCGTCGGCCCCGCGGCGAACGCTTCCAGCGAGACCCCCGCCCCGACCCCGACCACCGGCGACTACGTCGAGACGACGCCGCCCCCGACGATCGACCTCACGGTTCTCCAGCCCGTGTGCGACGGCGACGTGCCCTATCTCGTGTACGACGTCGACGTGACGGGCACGCCGAACGAGACCGTCACCATCACCTGGCTCAACCCGTCGGGCGAGAACGTCGTCCAGGCCGGGCTGCCCCTCTCCGGGCGTGTCCTGTGGCCCGGGGCCACCGTGAACGCCGCTGGCGAGCCCACGGGCTGGCCGGGCTGGGTGTTCGAGGACGGTGAATGGGTCGAGGGAGGCAGCTTCGGCTGGGTCCGCCCCACGGTCGACGTCCTGTTCCAGGTCAACCCTGAGACCACGGTCTCCGTGGCCTACCCGCCGTCCAGCCCGAACTGCAACACGAACCCGCCGGGCAAGACGACGCCTCCCCCGGGGACGACCGTCGACGGGAAGGTCACGACCGTGGCCAACGTCTCGGACTCCCAGGGCGGCCTTGCGGAGACCGGTGCCACCGTCGGCAAGTTCGTCGGTATCGGCGCGGCCCTCCTGCTCGTCGGTGGCGGCCTCGTGCTCGTCGCCCGTCGCGGTCGCAAGGGCAACGCCTGACGAACCCCGCAGAGCACGAAGGCCCCCGGTGTTCATCACC
>NZ_JBHXBO010000115.1:0-13045 GCF_042726775.1 Oerskovia sp. NPDC060287 | reverse complement strand
CACAAAGGGCGAGCGCACGGTCGCGAAGACCGTGCACTCGCCCCTCGGGTCGGACGACTAGCCGAAGATCCCCGGCAGCGTCGCGCGGAAGACCTGGTCGGCCTCGCTCAGCGGGATCGTGAAGATGCCCTCGATCTCGAGCGACTCACCGGTCTCGGCGACCTCGGCCGGCTCGGTGCCGGTCTCGCCGATCTTGAGGACGGGCACGCCGCGGGCGACGCACGCGTCGACGAGCTTGGTCTCCTCGCTGCGCGGCACGGCGACGAGCGCGCGGGCCGTGGACTCGGAGAACAGGGCCTCGAACGGGGTCACACCGTCGCGGGTCGCGAGGGCGTCGATCGACACCTTGGCGCCGGTCCCGAACCGCAGCGACGCCTCGAGCAGGCCCTGGACCAGGCCACCCTCGGAGAGGTCGTGCGCGGCGGAGACCAGGTGGTCGCGGCTCGCGTTGACGAGGACCTCGGCCAGGGCGCGCTCGGCCGCGAGGTCGAGCTGCGGGGGAACGCCGCCGAGGTGCTGGTGGACGACGTCGGCCCATGCGGAACCGTCGAGCTCCGCGCGGGTCGTGCCGAGGAGGTAGATGGCCTCCCCCGCCTCGCGCCAGCCGGACCCGGTGGCGTGCGCGACGTCGTCGAGCACGCCGAGGACGCCGACGACCGGCGTCGGGTGGATCGACGAGTCGATCTGCCCGGGCTCTCCCGTGCCGTTGTAGAGCGAGACGTTGCCGCCCGTGACGGGGACGCCGAGGGTCTGGCACGCGTCGGCCAGGCCTTCGATGGCCTCGACGAGCTGCCACATGGAGTCGGGGTCCTCGGGCGAGCCGAAGTTGAGGCAGTCGGTGATGGCGAGCGGGCGCGCGCCGGTCGTGGCGACGTTGCGGTACGCCTCGGCGAGCGCGAGCTGGGCGCCCGTGCGCGGGTCGAGCTTGGCGTAGCGGCCGTTGGCGTCGGTCGCGAGCGCGACCCCGAGGCCCGTGGTCTCGTCGACGCGGATCACGCCGCCGTCGTCGGGCTGGGCGAGGGCCGTGTTGCCCTGGACGAAGCGGTCGTACTGGTTGGTGACCCACTCCTTGGACGCGAGGTTGGGCGAGCCGAGCAGGCGCAGCGCGGTCGCGCGGAGCTCGTCGGCCGTCTCGGGACGAGCGAATCGCGCGGCGCCCTCACCCGTCGAGATGCTGTCCGCGTTGAGGCCGTCCATCCACGTGGGGCGCGCGTAGGGGCGGTGGTAGGTGGGGCCCTCGTGCGCCACGGACTTGGGGTCCACGTCGACGATGCGCTCGCCCTGGTGGTCGATCGTGAGGCGACCGGTACCGGTGACCTCGCCGATGACCGAGGTCTCGACGTCCCACTTGCCCGTGATCGCGAGGAACTCGTCGAGCTTGTCGGGAGCGACGACGGCCATCATGCGCTCCTGCGACTCCGACATGAGGATCTCGCCCGCGTTGAGCGACGGGTCGCGCAGCAGGACCGAGTCGAGCTCGACGTGCATGCCGCCGTCACCGTTGGACGCGAGCTCCGACGTGGCGCACGAGATCCCGGCCGCGCCGAGGTCCTGGATGCCCTCGACGACGCGTGCCGCGTAGAGCTCGAGGCAGCACTCGATGAGGACCTTCTCCATGAAGGGGTCGCCGACCTGGACCGAGGGGCGCTTGGCGGGCACGCCGTCCTCGAAGGTCTCGGACGCGAGGATCGAGGCGCCACCGATGCCGTCGCCGCCGGTGCGCGCACCGAACAGGACGACCTTGTTGCCCACGCCCGAGGCGTTGGCGAGGTGGATGTCCTCGTGGCGCAGCACGCCGATGCACAGCGCGTTGACGAGGGGGTTGCCCTGGTACGAGGAGTCGAAGACGAGCTCGCCACCGATGTTCGGCAGGCCGAGGGAGTTGCCGTAGCCGCCGACGCCCGACACGACGCCGTGCACGACGCGCGCCGTGTCCGGGTGGTCGACCGCGCCGAAGCGGAGCTGGTCCATGACGGCCACGGGACGCGCGCCCATCGAGATGATGTCGCGGACGATCCCGCCGACGCCCGTCGCGGCACCCTGGTAGGGCTCGACGAAGCTCGGGTGGTTGTGGGACTCGACCTTGAACGTCACGGCCCAGCCGTCACCGATGTCGACGACGCCCGCGTTCTCGCCGATGCCGACGAGGAGGTGCTTCTTCATCTCGTCGGTCGTCTTCTTGCCGAACGTGCTCAGGTGCACCTTGGACGACTTGTAGGAGCAGTGCTCCGACCACATGACGGAGTACATCGCGAGCTCGGCAGCCGTGGGGCGTCGCCCGAGGATGTCGCGGATGCGCTGGTACTCGTCCGGCTTGAGGCCGAGCTCCGCGAAGGGCTGCGCCTCGTCGGGGGTGGCGGCTGCGCGCTCGACCGTGTCGAGGTGCGGCCGGTGCTCGGAGGTCGCTGCGGCGGGCGTCGGGGCGTTGCTGGGGGCGGTCATCGAATCCCTCGGGGTGGCGTGCCAGCCGGCGCGTTTCGACGAGCGAGTCATCGGGGAGGCGACCGGCACGGGGCTGCACAGGTGCGGCCAGTTTACCGGGGGTTGGGGGCGGCGCGGTCGGGCGTCCACGAACGCGTTCCTGGAGGTGCGGGTAGGCCCGTGGGCTGCGCGGATGCGCTCGCCTCGCGCGGTGAGGACCGGGTGCGCGGGGGGGGCGGGGCTGCGGCGGGGTTAGCCTCGCACGGTGACCTCGACCGTTCGCCGCCCCCGTTCGCGCCCCGCCCTCGTCGGGGCGGCGCTGGTGGCCTGCCTGCTGGTGGGCTGCACCGGGCCCGACGGCGCCGCTTCCGTCCCCGGGTCGTCCTCGCCTGCCGAGGGGGGCACGTCGGGCGACGCCGCGGAGGCCGAGACGGCCGAGCCCCCTGAGTCGGCCATGACGACGCACGCGCTCACGGCCGACGGGATCGAGCTGCTGCTGTCGGTGCCGGTCGGGGCTGGGCCAGGCGGGACCGAGGGAGAGACCGTGACCCCCGACGAGGACGGGTCGAGCAGGATCTCGTTCGGGCTCTCGGCCCCGGCGGCCGGGACGGGGTCCGGCTCCGAAAGCGGTGGCGAAGGTGGCAGCGACAACGGCACGGGGACCGGCACGGCTGACGACTCCGCCACCGCGACGCTCGACCTCGTCTCCCCCTCCGACGGTTCGCTGCTCCGCAACGGCGACGGCAGCATCAGCGTGCTCGACGCGGCGGGCACGCCGCTCGGCGGCCTGTCGGCGCCTGAGGCGACGGAACCGTCCGGATCCACGCTCCGCGCAGGAGTCGTGATCGTGGCACCGACCCGCGCGGAGGTGCGGGTCAAGGCTGCGGGGGTGACGCCGTCGGGCACGGCGGGGACCACCGCGAGCACCCCGCCCGACGACGTGACCGTGACGACCTGGCTCGGGGCGCAGGGCGTGCGCAGCGCGACCTGGGGAAACCGCGAGGGCGGGCGCTCGCTCGCGGTGGACCCGACGCCGTGGGCGCGACAGTCGGGCCTGGTGGGCGAGGAGACCGCGTGGGCGCAGCTCGTCGCGAGCGAGCCCGAGGCCGACTCGTCGACCATGCGCGACCAGTTCGACTGCCACGCGCTGGGCGCGACCGACAAGAAGACCTGGAACCTCGAGCCGTGGCGGCCCGACGTCGGGTTCCTCGCGACGGTCGCGGCGCGCTGCAACCCGACGTCGTAGCCCTGGGTGCCGAGCACGAGGTTGCGGACGATATCCAGCGGATTCCGCCCGCAACCTCGTGCTCGACCGGTCGCAACCTCGTGTTCGGCGCCGAGGGCCCTAGCATCGGCGGATGCTCTCCGACCTGCCTCCCACCTCGCTCCTGCTCGACGCGGCCGCGGCCTGGTCCGCCTCGACCGGGCACGGCGGGGTCCGGCTCGTCGAGGAATGGGTCTGGCCCCACGGCCAGTCCCGCGTGGCGCGCGTGCGCACGGGAGCGGGTGACGTCGTCGTGAAGTGGGAGCGCTCGGCGCGCAACGTGGAGCGCGAGGTCGAGGCCCTGCGGCGGTACGTCCCCGTGCTGGAGGACGACGCCGGACAGCTGCTCGCGGCCGACGTCGACGCGCACGTGCTGGTGCTGACGCACGTGCCCGGGACGCTGGCCGCCGGTGCGGCGGCCCTCGACCCGGACGTCCACCGGCAGGCCGGCGCCCTGCTGGCGCGGCTGCACGCGAGCGCCCCGGCCGTGCCCGACGAGGGCTACGGCGAACGCCTCCTCACCGAGCTCGACGAGAAGGTCGCTGCGCACGCCGACCTCGTCGACGCGGCGGACCTCGTGCGGCTGCGCGAGGTCGCGACACCTGTAGCCGACGTACGGTCCGTGCGGCTCGTGCCCGCGCACCGCGACTACGGTCCGCGCAACTGGCTGGTCGACGCGGCGGGGCACGTGCGCGTGATCGACTTCGCGCACTCCGAGCCCTCGCCGTGGGCCGTGGACCTGCAGAAGCTCACGATGCGCGAGTGGCGAGGTCGCCCCGAGCTGGAGGCGGCGTTCCTCGAGGGCTACGGGCGCGTGCCCGACGACGAGGATCACCTCGTGCTGCGCGCGTACGTCGCGCTCTCGGCGCTCGCGACCATCGCGTGGTCGGTCGCGCACGACGACCCGGGGTTCGAGGCCGAGGCCAGGTCGGTGCTCGCGGAGCTCGTGGCGGGCTGACCGGTCGGCCTTCTGTGCCGGCCTTCGGTGCCGTCGCTGGGTGCCGAGCACGAGGTTGCGGTCGCTGTCCGGCGGATTCCGACCGGAACCTCGTGCTCGACCGGTCGCAACCTCGTGCTCGCGCCGACAGCCCCGTGCTGCGCGCCAACCGTCAGCCATCAGCCGAGCCCGAGCATCTCCCGGACCGGCCCGACGCCGTGCAGCGTCACCTCGGGGCGCAACGCCTCGGCGCGGGACTCCCAGTCCTCCCGGTCGAGGCGGTACCGGACGTCGCCTGCGGGCTTGCCCTCGCGCGCGAGCGTCGCCGTGCCGTTGGGCCGGTAGCCGATCTTGCGCGTGACGCCGTTCGACGGACCGTTGTCCTCCCAGGCCGACGTCGTGGCCGTCTGCGCGCCGAACCCCGTGAAGAGGAGCTCGAGGATCATGAGGCGAGCGAGCGTACCGACGCCTGCCCCCTGGTGCCTGCGCCCGAGCCACGAGCCCGACTCCGCAGTGCGCGTCACCACGAAGTCCGAGGCCGTGAGAGCCTGCACGCCCAGCACCTCGCCTCCGCGGACCACGGCCAGCTCGATCGCCCAGGACGCGGGCGAGATCCGGGACGCGGCACCCCACTGGTAGGCCAGGATGCTGCGGCCGACCTCGACCGCCGACCCGCGCGACCACGGGAACACGAAGGGCATGAAACCCTCGTCGTGGATGCCCTCGCCACCGACCGCCGCGAGCTGGAAGAGCAGGTCCTCGTCGAGATGACGCAGCTCCAGGTCCCCCGAGACGACGCGCAGCCCGGACGGGGGCCAGAGCTCTGTGCGCGACGGGCGCCCGGTGCCGCGCGCAGCCTGGTCGGGGGCGTCGGCCGCGGGATCGCGCGTCGGGTCAGGTGCGGAATCGGGTGCCATCGGTGCAGCCTGGCCGAGTGCACGAGGCGCGTCAACAGGATTCCCGTGACCGAAGATGCCCCGGACGCACGAAGGGACCCGCAGGCCCGACGCGACGGCTGGTGGTCGTCGCGCCGGACCCACGGGTCCCTGGCTCCCTCGGCGGCGGTACCGCTCCGCCGGGCCCCGAGGTCGTTCGTGCGGTGCGGCTGGTGCCGCACCTGCTGCTGCGTTCGCCGAACAGACGGTTGTCGTCCGTCGACCATGCGGTTGCCGTCAGAATTCAGCAGGATTCGAACGCCCACCGCATGCTCGGCACCGAGGCCGGACCGGCACGGAACCCGGACCCTGACGGCGCCGGGAATCAGACCCCGTGCGCCGTCAGCGCCTCGCGGTCTTCGACCCGCCTCGTGCCGCCGCCTTGGCCGCAGCCTTCTCGCGCGCCTTGATCGACTTCTCGCTCACGGGCTCGTCACCGCTGGCCCGCAGCTGCCGGTAGTACTCCCGCGCCTCGTCCTGACGTACCTGCTCGGCCCCCGACGCGATCTTCGCGCGCAGGTGCTCGGGGCCGTAGCCCCAGGCGTCGACCAGGTCCTGGGCGTGGGGGCGCAGGCGCGCGACGAGGCGGTCGATGTAGCCCGTCACGATGCGCGCACGCTGCGCGGACAGGCGCCCGTTGATCAGGTACCAGGCGAGGTTGCGCTCGATGACCGTGAGCCCGAACAGGTCACGGACCCACGTGAGGACCTGGCGCGTGCCCGCGTCCTCGATGGTCTCGAGGGCCTGCGTGAACGCCTCCCAGTGCAGCAGGTCGGCGTGCGCCTTCGCCATCTCGATGAGCTCGTGCTGGTGCTCGTTGAAGAGCTCGGCGGCCTTCTCCGGCGTGGCCTTCTGCGCGGGGCGCAGCGCCGCCGCGACGTCGGCGACCATGGTCTCGACGCGGTCGGTCAGCAGCTCGCGCTGGTTGCCGACGTCCTTGAGGTGCCCAGCCGCACGGCGCGGGTCGCCCACGTCCGCGATGGTCTGGGCGGCCCGCTTGAGCGGCGTGCGGTGCAGTGCGGCATCGGCGGCCTGCTCGACCACGAACCGGGCCATCTGCCCGGGCGAGATGTCCTTGAACTCCTTGCCGTAGTCGGCCAGGAGGCGCTTGGCGACGAGCTGGAGCAGCACGGTGTTGTCGCCCTCGAACGTCACGTACACGTCCATGTCGGCGCGCAGGCTCGTGATCCGGTTCTCCGTGAGGAACCCCGCGCCGCCGCAGGCCTCGCGGGCCTCCTGGAGCGTGTCGAGCGCGAACCACGTGCTCATCGGCTTGAGCGAGGCCGCCATGGTCTCGAGGTCCTCGCGCGACTCGGGGGTGTCGTTCTCGCCCGAGAACACCAGGTCGAACAGGTCGAGCAGGCGGTCGTGCGCGAAGTGCATCGCGTAGGTCTGCGCGATGCGCGGGATCAGGCGGCGCTGGTGCGTGCCGTAGTCGAGGATCACGACCTCGTCGACGGGCGAGGCCGCGTTGAACTGGCGACGCTGGTTGCCGTAGGTCACCGCGGTCGTGAGGCCCAGCTTCGACGCCGTGATGGCGGCACCGTCGAGCGATACGCGGCCCTGGACGAGCGAGCCGAGCATCGTGAAGAAGCGACGCCCGGGGCTGTCGATCGGCGAGGTGTACGTGCCGTCCTCGGCGACCTGGCCGTAACGGGCGAGGAGGTTCTCGCGCGGGACGCGGACGTGCGTGAAGTGCAGGCGACCGTTGTCGATCCCGTTGAGCCCGCCCTTGAGCCCGTCGTCCTCCCCGCCGACGCCGGGAAGAAAGGCCCCCGCGGCGCCGTCGGGCGTGGTCTCGCGGATGGGCGCGTAGAACGCGTGGACGCCGTGGTTGACGCCGTTCGTCACGAGCTGCGCGAAGATGACCGCCGCCGTGCCGTTGACCGCCGCGTTGCCGAGGTAGTCCTTCCAGGCCCCGCGGAACGGGGTGTGGACGACGAACTCCTGCGTGTCCGGGTCGAACGTCGCGGTCGTCGCGATCGAGGCGACGTCCGAGCCGTGCCCCGTCTCGGTCATGGCGAACGCACCGGGCACCGAGGCGTCCATCGCGGCCGGGAGCAGGCGGTCCTGCTGCTCGGGCGTGCCGAGGTGCAGGATCGCCGCGGCGAACAGGCCCCACTGGACGCCCGCCTTGATCTGGAGCGAGGGGTCCGCGGCGACGAGCTCCTCGAACCCGGCGAGGTTGCCGCCCGCGTCGTCCTGCCCGCCGAGGCGCGTCGGGAACCCGCGGTGCACCTGCCCGATCTCGACGAGCTGCTTGACCTGGTCCATGACGCGCTCGCGGTGCTCGGTGAGCGAGAGCCCCTCGATGCGCTGGAACCGCTCCTCGCCCGCGGTCGCGCGCGCCTTGGCACGCAGGTCGGCCCACCGGCCCAGGAGCTGGTGCGAGAGGTCGGCCACGTCGACGCGGACCTCGCCCTCGGGCATCGGGGGTGTGACGCCTGCGGCGGGGATGGACGTGGAGGTCGCTGCGCCGTCGCCCCGCTGGGTGTCGCGGGCTGCGGTGCGGTCAGAGGTGGTGGTCATCGGGACTCCTGTGTGCCGGTGGTAGCCATGAGAAGGATCAGAGGTCGTCGGTGGAGGGGGCGGCGGTTCCGTCCGAGGCGGCGGTGCCGCCGGGGGCGCCGCCGGTCGCGGTCGCGGCGTCGTCGGTCGTGACGCCCCGGCCACGGGCCATGACGCCCACGGGCCCGCCCCACAGCCAGGCCGCGACGCGCTCGGTGAGCTCGTCGCGGTCCGGGGTGTCGGGGTCGTCGTGGTGGCCGAGCCACCACTCGCCCGCGCCGCGCACGAACCCGACCGCGCCCGCGGCCCAGGCCGCGGCGTCGGCGGGCGTGACGTCGGCCGCGCGCGTGAAGGGCTGGGCGACGAGCTCGGTCACCGAGTCGAGGAACGCCGCGAGGGGCGCCGAGGCCGTGCGGGCCGTGCCGTCGGTGCCGGCGATGGCGCCCGTGCGGGTCACGAAGTAGTAGACGTTGGGCGAGCTCGCGATCATCTCGAGGTACACGCCGACCATGGCGCGCAATGCCCGGCGCGGTGTCTCTGCGGACTCGGCGGCCTGGGTCAGGGCGTCGTGCATCTGCCCGACGACCGACGCCCCGATCGCGATCTGCAGGCCGGTCTTGTCCTCGAAGTAGCGGTAGATGATCGACTTGGACGTGCCCGAGGCCGCCGCGATCTCGTCCATGGAGACGCCCGGTCCGCCCTTGTGGACGGCCTTGCGGGCCGCGTGCACGAGCTCGGCGCGACGGATCGCGCGGTGGTCGTCCCAGCGGGTCGAGCGTCCGTCCACGACGGGAGCAGGAGCGGGTGCGGGGGCGCGGCCGGGGGCACGGTGGAGCACGGCGGAGCGAGGCCGTCCGGTCCTGCCGTTCGTGTCGCCGTTGATCACACAGTCCTCCAGAGGTGCCCGACGTCGGTGTCGTCCCTGGTCGTCCGTCCGTCGGTCCGCGAGTGGTCCTCACGACGGCGTCCTGCCCTGGCGGGAACGCCGGGCACAGGGAGTGAAGGGTGTGACCCGCCTCACGATACCGAGAGTATCAGGTACTGTGGGTCTTGGACACCGCGTGGATCGCGCCCGCGGTCCGAGATCCTCAGCAACGAAGCGAGAGAGAGCAGCCGAAGTGGCCATCCGGAAGACGCAGCAGCCCACCCCCACGCCCAGTTCCCCCCAGCAGCCCCCGGCCCTCCGCGACGCCTACGTCCTGGGCGGCAACCGCATCCCGTTCGCACGCGCCGGCGGGAAGTACACAGGGGCCAGCAACCAGGACATGTTCACGGCCGCCCTCGAGGGGCTCGTGGCCCGCTACGGCCTCCAGGGCGAGCGCCTGGGCGAGGTCGTCGGCGGCGCGGTGCTCAAGCACTCGCGCGACTTCAACCTGGTTCGCGAGTCGGTCCTGGGCTCGTCGCTCTCGCCCCAGACCCCGGCGTTCGACCTCCAGCAGGCGTGCGCCACGGGCCTCGAGGCCGTCGTCACCGTGTCCAACAAGATCCGCCTCGGGCAGATCGAGTCGGGCGTCGCGGGCGGCTCCGACACCGTGTCCGACGCCCCCATCGCGGTGAGCGAGGGGCTGCGCAAGGCGCTGCTCAAGGCCAGCCACGCCAAGACCCTGGGCGCGCGCCTCAAGGCGTTCGCCTCGGTGCGCCCCGGCGACCTGGCGCCGTCGACGCCCAGCACGGGCGAGCCCCGCACGGGCCTGTCGATGGGCGAGCACCAGGCGATCACGACCGCCGCGTGGGGCATCACGCGCGAGGCGCAGGACGAGGTCGCGCTGAACAGCCACCTGAACCTCGCCGCCGCGTGGCAGGCCGGGTTCTTCGACGACCTCGTCACCCCGTTCCGCGGCCTCACGCAGGACCAGAACATGCGCGCCGACTCGTCGGCCGAGAAGCTCGCGTCCCTCAAGCCCGTGTTCGGCAAGCACCTCACGCCGAGCGCGCCCACGCACGGGGCCGCGGCGGGCGGAGACGCCGGACCCGCTCAGCCGGTGGGCCCCACCATGACGGCCGGCAACTCGACCCCCCTGACCGACGGCGCCTCGGTCGTCCTGCTCGGTTCGCGCGAGTGGGCCGCCGAGCACGACCTGCCGGTCCTGGCCCGCGTGGTCGACGCCGAGTCCGCCGCCGTCGACTACGTGCACGGCCACGAGGGCCTGCTCATGGCCCCGGCGCACGCGGTCCCCCGCCTGCTCGCCCGCAACGGCCTCGCGCTCGAGGACTTCGACGTCTACGAGATCCACGAGGCCTTCGCCTCGACGGTCCTGACCACGCTCGCCGCGTGGGAGGACGACGACTACTGCCGCACCGAGCTCGGCCTCGACGGCGCCCTGGGGTCGATCGACCGCTCGCGTCTCAACGTCAACGGTTCGTCGCTCGCCGCAGGGCACCCGTTCGCCGCGACGGGCGGGCGCATCGTCGCCACGGCGGCGAAGCTCGTCGCGCAGAAGGCCTCCGAGACCGGTCGCCCCGCCCGCGCGCTCATCTCGATCTGCGCGGCCGGCGGCCTGGGCCTCGCCGCGATCATCGAGAGCGCCGACGACCTGTCCACCACGCCTGCGCAGAGCACCGAGAGCTGAGGGAACCCGCCATGACCGACAAGTACCTGTCCGCCGTGAACTCGGGCTTCACCAAGACGCTCGCCAAGAAGCTCGGCCTCCCCCGGCCCGCCGTCCTGCGCCGCTACCGCGCGGGCGACCCGCTCGTGCCCGGCCCCGTGCTGGTGATCGGCGAGCCCGGCTCGGCCGCCGACACCACCGCGGTCGCCCAGGCCCTGCTCGGCTGGGACCTCGACGTGCGGCAGAACGCGAACGGCGCCGAGACCCGCTGGGGTGCGATCGTCGTCGTCCTGACGGGCGCGACGAGCCCCGCTGACTTCTCGGCCCCCGTCCTCGAGCTGGGCGCGAACCTGCGCCAGCTCGAGCCCGGCGGCCGCGTCGTGACCGTCTCGCGCGCACCGTCCGACGACGACACGCCCCTGCTCGCGGCGACCCGCCAGGGCGTCGACGGGTTCCTGCGCTCGCTCGCCAAGGAGCTGCGCGCGGGGGCCACGGCCAACGGCATCCAGCTCACCGACGGCACAGCCCCCGACAGCACCTCCGCCCTGGCCACGCTGCGCTTCTTCCTCTCGGCGAGGTCGGCGTTCGTCGACGGCCAGCTGCTGCACGTGGGCCCGGCCGCGAGCGCCGAGGCCCCCGACTGGGACCGCCCCCTCGCGGGGCGCGTCGCGGTCGTGACGGGCGCAGCCCGCGGGATCGGGGCGGCCATCGCCCGGACGCTGGCCCGCGACGGCGCGACGGTCGTCGTGGTCGACGTCCCCGCGGCGGGCGAGTCCCTCGCGAAGGTCGCGAACGAGATCAAGGGCACGGCTCTGCAGCTCGACGTCACGGCCGACGACGCGGGCGCACGGATCCTCGAGCACGCGCGGACCCGCCACGGCGGTCTGCACATCCTGGTCCACAACGCCGGGATCCTGCGCGACAAGCTCCTCGCCAACATGTCCCCCGACAAGTGGGACGCCGTGATCGCGGTCAACCTGCTCTCGCAGCTCCGCATCAACGACTACCTGCTGGGCGCGAGCGGCTTCTCCGAGGCCCCGCACATCGTCTCGCTCGCCTCGACGAGCGGCATCGCGGGCAACCGTGGCCAGACGAACTACGGCGCCTCCAAGGCCGGGGTCATCGGCCACACGCGCGCGACGGCACGCCTCCTGGCCCCGCTCGGCGGCTCGGCCAACGCGGTCGCGCCCGGGTTCATCGAGACCGACATGACGGCGTCGATCCCGCTCGTCCAGCGCGAGATGGCGCGCCGCGTGTCCTCGCTCCAGCAGGGCGGCCTGCCGATCGACGTCGCGGAGGCCATCGCCTTCCTCGCGTCGCCTGCGGCGGTCGGCGTCAACGGCCAGGTGCTGCGCGTGTGCGGCCAGAGCCTGGTGGGCGCGTGACGGCCGCCACGCACGAGACCCGCAACCCGCGCCTCGTCACGCTGCCCTCGCTGCCGGGGCTCGGCGGCCTGTACGCGAAGGGCGTGGCGTCGTCGGGCCGGATCGCCGTGACGCGCTCCCCCGTGGGGCGCGCCCTGCCCGGGACGCGTGACGTCGTCCTGCCCGACGTCGTCTACCGCGTCGCCGACGTCCCGACGTCGGGCGTGACCGAGCACCTGACCGACTACCAGCGGCTGATCGGCGAGCGCGTGTGCGACACCCTGCCCGCGGGGTACCTGCACGTGCTCGCGTTCCCGCTCGCGACCGCGCTCATGGTGCGCGGCGACTTCCCGCTGCCGCTGCTGGGGCTCGTGCACGTATCCAACGCGGTCTCGGTGCACTTGCCCGTGCAGGTCGGGGACGTGCTCGAGGTTCGTGCGTCCGCCGAGAACCTGCGCGCGCACCGGCGCGGGGTCCAGGTGGACCTCGTGACCGAGGTCAGCACGGGGGGCGAGCTCGCCTACCGTGGCGTCTCGACGTACCTGGCCAAGGGGTTCGGGCTGCCGTCGGGCGAACGGGCGGCCGAGGAGGTGCCGCGCGAGGAGTTCGTGCCACCGCTCCCGACGGCGCGCTGGGAGCTCGGCAGCGGGGTCGGGCGCGCGTACGGCGCGATCTCGGGCGACCGCAACCCCATCCACACCTCGGTCCTGGGCGCCAAGGCGTTCGGCTTCCCGCGGACCATCGCGCACGGCATGTACACGGCCGCCCGGGCGCTGGCCGAGGTCGGCGCGGCACGCGGCGACGCGTACGACTGGACGGTCGAGTTCGAGAAGCCGGTCCTGCTGCCGGGCACGGTCCAGGTCGCGATCCACCGCGTGCCCGACGACGGCGCTCACCCGGGCGGGTTCACGTACGCGGGCTGGAACGGGAAGAGCGGCAAGCGGCACTTCAGCGGGACGGTCACGCCGCGCTGAGCGCTCGTGCGGTCGCCGCGGCTCCTGCCGAGAAGTGACGGTCGCCGCGGCTCCTGCGGAGAAGTGAGTAGATGCCCCTGATCGGGTCAGATC